>JANOGL010000088.1:0-3301 GCA_031405985.1 Acidobacteriota bacterium
GAACCGAACCGCTAAACCCGCGCGTCATAGCACAGCCGTTTACAAAACCGGTCTTGAAATCAGCGACGCCTCGCGTAAAGCCAAAATCCCGTACGCCGCTCGTGACGGTCACAGACGACGGCGACATTCCGCTCGCCGTGCCGCAAAAAAAACCATAAAACGAGAAGCCGCACCAAGTAATGGTTCCGGTCAAAACTGATCGAGAATAAGAAGCCCAAAGCCAACTAACGGCTGCGAGCTCCCCTTAGTTGGTGCGGCCCTTTGCCGTGTTGACCAAAATTGAGATCCACTCGCCCGCTTTTTCAATCTGAAAGTGTGTGATTTGCGAGTTTCGCAAGTTTCCGACGATGGCATCTTCTTGCTCGACGAGCATGCCGGAGAGCAACAGCAGCCGTCGCGACTTTCCTATTAGCATCGGTAGGAGCGGCGTGATGACATCGAGCGTAAGATTTGCACACACGAAGTCGAACTCCGGAGTTTCCCCGGTTATTGAACCTAGGGAGAATTCTATTTTGTCATCGACGCGGTTTGCGTCTGCGTTTTCGCGAGCGATCTTGATCGAGTCAGCGTCAGTGTCACATGCCAAGATTTTAGCCACAGAGGACACAGAGATATTTTTTTGTTCTTTCTCTGTGTGCTCGGTGGCTAACTTCGCAGCAGCGATCGCGAGAATTCCCGTACCGGTTCCGACGTCGAGCAGCAACATGTCCGGCGTGTAGTTTTCGTCAATTGCCTTTAGACAAAGCTGCGTTGTCTCGTGGGTTCCGGTACCGAAAGCCATATTCGGCTCGATGCGGATGACGATTTTTTCCGTGTCGGCGACATCTGACCACGGCGGAGCGATCATAAAGCGTCCAACCGCTGTCGGCTGCCAATGCTTTTTCCACTCGGCGAGCCAATCGGTATTCTCGACCTCGCGCCAGACAATTTCCTTAATAGAATCACCTGAAAAACCATAGATCCGCAGGGCTTCTGCCAGTTGGGTGTTTAATGTTCTTTCGTCTGGTTTTTCGTGAAAGTAACCGATAACACAAATCGTCGATTGCCGTGATTTTACGCCGAGCAAATTTATCTCCGAGCCGATGGCATCGATTTCATTGAGCGCAAATTCAATCGCTTCGACTGCGCGTGCGTCAACGGTGATCTCGACAGCAAGCCAGTTGCGATTCGATTCAGTCATTCCGGCCTTTTCCGTCGTGATCTCCTACTGCCGCTTCGATCGCCATGTTTTGCAGACTGTCAACCCAGTTTTCTATTACTGCGGACGACTCAATGCCGTGTTCGAACGCTTTGAGGTCGCGCAATAGCTCCGTCGCCGATTGGTACCGTTTGTCCGTTTTCTTTTCGAGGCATCTGGCGACGATCCGCCGAAGTTCGTCCGGAATCGACTCGTAAAGCGGTGTCGGGTCTTCCGTCAGTATCATCGCGATCGTGTCCGCCTTTGATTCCCCGCCAAACGGCTGATTTGCGGTCAGCATTTCTGAGAGCACAACCCCGAGGCTCCACAGGTCGGTTCGTGCATCGAGCGTTTTCCCCTGCGTCTGCTCCGGTGACATATAGGCGATGGTCCCGATCACCATCCCCGGCTCCGTGTGGAGCGATAATGCCGAGCTGGCACCGGCATGTGGCTCGCGTTTTGCGGCCCCAAAGTCAAGCACCTTGACCAAACCGTCGCCGCGGATCATGACGTTGTCCGGCTTGATGTCGCGGTGCATGATACCGGCCGCGTGCGCGGCCTCAAGTCCCGCGGCGATCTGAATGGCAATGCCGAGAGCCTCTCGGGGATTAAGCCGTTTGCCATCCACATGGTTGCGGAGACTCACGCCGCGAATGTACTCAGCTGCGATAAATCGCGCGCCCGCGACCTCGCCGATCTCGTAGACCGTCATAATGTTCGGATGATTCAAGGCGGAGACTGCCTTTGCTTCACGCACGAAGCGGTGTAAATGCTCTTCGTTGTCGGCAAACCCTGCAGTCAGGAATTTCAGCGCCGCGAGCCGGCCGAGTCCGACGTCCTCGGCCAGAAATACGTCGCCCATTCCCCCGGAGCCGATCTTTTTGATGATTCGATAATGTCCAACCATGTCTCCGGTCGAAAAACCGCCGCCGACGATATCGGCGGCCAGCGTTTCGACGGCCGGCTTATCGAGAAAATCGCTTTCGACCGAATTGAGCAGCCTCTCCACTTCGCGGCGAACTTCCGGGCGGCTGCCGTAGTTCTGTTCAAGATATGCGGAGCGTTCAGCGGGATCCAGATCCATGACCGATTGGAAGATGCCTTTTATTTGTTGATACTCTTCGTGGGTCATCCGGCTTGTCCGTCGTCCAGCTCCGCCCGAAGCCATGCCCTGGCCATATTCCAGTCTCGTTTCACGGTCGCAGGTGAAATGTGCAGAACTTCCGCCGTCTCTTCGATGCTCAAGCCGCTGAAATAGCGGAGTTCGACGATCCTGGCTTGTTGTTCGTCGAGTTCGGCAAGGCGGTTAAGGGCCTGATCTAAGGCAGCGAAATCAACATCATGTTCTTCGATGGAGACGGATAGAGCCTCTTCGAGCGCTACATCTTCGGCCACGCCGCCACGCTTCAGGCGATTTCTATTGACCGCGTAATTGACCAGGATCCGTCGCATCATATTAGCCGCCAGACCAAAAAAATGTGCGCGGTTCTGCCAATTAACATCGCGTTGCTCGATCAGACGAATATATGCTTCGTGAACCAACGCCGTTGCCTGCAGCGTATGATTTGGGCGTTCACGCCTGAGGAAACGACGGGCCTGCTTGCGCAGTTCGCTATAGACGAGCGGCAGAAACGTGTTTGCCGCGTTATCGTCACCGTCACTCCACGCTTTTAGCATCTCGGTGACGTGTTTCCGTGTGTTTGAGCCTTCGTCCATATCGAGAAAACCCCTTTTGTTGTAACAGCTAAAGGCCAATAATAATCGGCCTTCTGAGTTTAGTCAATAAATCTTCAAATAGTTTTGAGCCAATTTTCCTTCGATCGTTGCGTTATCAAGTAGAGACAAGGATCGGAACATCTGGACACAAGTGCTCTCGATCGGACTTCAAAAAACAAATTTCAACCAAAGGAGATACGACAATGACTAAGCAAATGACAAAAATAGCGATGATGATGGTTTTGGCAATAGGTTTGATGACAAGCGCGGTAATGGCGCAGAAAAATGACGGCGGCAATATTGCCGGAGTCGGAATCTACACGGGCGTTGAGACGGCCGAGGGAAGGCTGGACGCAGGGAGCGGTATGGTTTATGGGAATACTTTTGTACTGACAAGCCACGGCGAGT
>JANOGL010000353.1:0-15861 GCA_031405985.1 Acidobacteriota bacterium
TGATCGTAACCCGGTGCGATGTCGGTGGTCAGCGGTCCGAGCGTGTAAAAAGGAGCTTCGCCGCAGACTTCCAACTGCTTGTCCATATTCTCTTTGATGAGGTGCATCGGGACGTGTCCTGGACCTTCGATCATCGTTTGGCAATCCATTTCCCAAGCGATTTTCGTCAATTCGCCGAGCGTTTCGAGTTCGGCAAATTGGGCTTCGTCGTTGGCATCGGCAATCGAACCGGGACGCAATCCGTCACCCAAACTGAACGAAACATCGTAAGTCCGCATAATCTCGCAAATCTCCCGGAAATGCGTGTAGAGAAAACTTTCCTCGTGGTGGGCGAGACACCATTTCGCCATAATCGAGCCGCCGCGTGAAACAATTCCCGTCGTCCGTTTCGCCGTCAAAGGAATATACGGCAGACGAACTCCGGCGTGAATCGTAAAATAATCAACGCCTTGTTCGGCTTGTTCAATCAGCGTGTCGCGGTAAATTTCCCAAGTCAAATCTTCGGCTTTCCCGTTGACTTTTTCGAGAGCCTGATAAATCGGCACAGTCCCAATCGGCACGGGCGAATTCCGCAAAATCCATTCCCGCGTGGCGTGGATATTTTTGCCGGTGGACAAATCCATCACCGTATCCGCACCCCACAGCGTCGCCCAACGCATCTTTTCGACTTCCTCTTCAATCGAACTGGTAATCGCCGAATTTCCGATATTCGCGTTGATTTTCACAAGGAAATTTCTGCCGATAATCATCGGTTCGCTCTCCGGATGATTGATGTTCGAGGGGATGATCGCCCGACCTCTCGCAACCTCATCACGCACGCACTCGGGCGTTACGAATTCGGGAATCGATGCGCCGAAAGACTCGCCGTTGTGTTGGTGGTGAAGAGACGAGCGGTCGCTTCGCTCCGCCATGCGGACGAGGGCGTCCGCGGTCCGCTCGCGTCCGAGGTTTTCCCGAATCGCAACGTATTCCATCTCCGGCGTGATAATCCCTTTGCGGGCGTAATAGATTTGCGTCACGCAGTTCCCCGATTTCGCACGAAGCGGCGGACGTGTTTGTGTCCGTAGCCCGACCGTGAGGGATGGCTCCTGTTGCCCATCGGGGCCCTTACTCGACGAAGGGCTACTGACACGCACATATTCCTCCGCACCTTTGGTCAGATAACCGTTATCCTGCGGTAAAATCTCGCGTCCGACGTATTCCTCGACATCGCCACGCGCAGTTATCCAATCGCGACGCAATGCTGGCAATCCATCGCGAACATTGTGTTTCTCCGCCGGATCGGTCCACGGGCCGCTGGTGTCATAAACGCGAACTGGCGGATTCTCTTCGAGATTTCCGTCAAAGTCCTTCGACGGACTCAACGCGATCTCGCGAAAGGGAACACGCAGCTTGTGTTCATGATCGCCGTTGGTCTCGACGTACATCTTCCGCGAGGCAGGCAACCTAACCTGGTCACTTGTTTTCTCTACTAACCCCTGACCACTGTCCACTGACAACTGTTCTTTCATTATTTTTCTTCCTCCGGCGGTATTAACCGCATCAGGTTCGAGGGTCTTCCGAAATTGGAACTCTCAGTCCCGACGGCGTCGGGACTCCCCTGAAAACTGTTTCGTTAATTGTATTCCAATGCTTTCCTTACATAAAGTTTTGGCTCCGAATGTTTATCGAGTTATAATGACGACGAGCGATTCACCTAAAATAGCGCGCTTGTCAAACGTATGAAAAAACGTATCTTGATCTCTGTTGTCCTCGCACTTTTCTTGCTCGAAGTTGGCTTCGGGGTTTATGTTGCCTTTGAACGGAAGTATGAATATGCGCTTAATAGGCTCAGTCTCCCCGTAGACTCGGTGAAGCCGATCTCATCCGATACCGATCGCGACCTCGAGATTGCTAACCTTTTGCCCGCGAACGATTTTGTTGCCGATGCTCACGTTGTCGTTGCTGCGAAGAGGCCAAGCACCCGGCCCGTTATCACAAATAGCGCGGGCAAGAAAATTTTCGCAACTTCTTTAGCTCCAGATCGGCCGGTAATATCCGTCGCAAAAACTGAGCCCAATAAACAACAGCCCAATAAACAGACCATTGCGACAAAAACCAGCGAGATTCGAGAGATTCCCGCAACCGACTTAAACTCTCAAAAAGAATCTCCACGTACTGATAACAAGTCTTTCATCGCAAAAACCCAGACGATCTTGAAGAAACCTTTTGGTTGGATAAAAGCGATCGGGTCAAAGCTGCGCTAAACCCCGTGCTCTAATTTGAATAAATGTGGGGCATTGCGGAGCAATTGCCAGCATGGGGCGTTTCGTCTTTAAGCTGCTTTATTCACAAAAAATACGATTTTTGACTTACAACCTTGCTTTAAGAAATGTATACTAACGGCATGCAATGTTTTCTCAGTGATAAAGATGCACAGAGAGGTTTAAATATGCACAAACTTATCTTGAGTATAATCGCAGTAGCGTTCCTGCAAATTGGCTTTATAACTTACGTCACTACGAACCAAACGACCTATAACGCAAGACTTACGGAGATAAACCAAAGGCCGACAAGTCCGGCGATCGATCTTTCGCCTGCCGGTGAGAGCATAGAGGTGGCTTCGCTCGATGAAGATCCTTTTTTTAGGCGCGAAACCTCATATTCCAGGGGTGCGAGGACGGCGAGATTTGCAAAGGCTGACTATCGAGTGCGGCGAAAATCTCCCCGAACGCCTCGAAAAACTCACGTACAGCCTCAGCCTTTTGTGCCTGAACAGGTCATCATCACCTACGCCGTGCACAAGCCCTATAAATTTGCCGAGCGCGAGCCTTATAGGAGTGTCTTGGTCTACAATGAGTCGGTCGTAAACCAGTCTGAGAACGTTGAGCAGCCAATGCAAAAACCCGCGAAGTCGGACGGTAACCCGGTTCTGAACGTTATCAAGAAGCCATTTAGCTGGATAAAAGCGCTTGGCTCGAAACTGAAATAGAACAACGTTATGGAATCGGCTGTTTTCGCTTTATCTTTGTCAGGTCAATAGCGTATCCGATCTGGCTGTCGCTGAAGAGGAACAATCGCATTCCGTCTAAACTAAAACGTGCGAATGAAACCGCCCCGTTGACGGTGAAGTCGACCAGCCTGTCGCCGGTGTCGAGGCTGTAAAGAGCGACCTCGCCGGGGAAATTCTCAACTATCAAATAATTTTGCCGTGGGTTGATAGCGGCGTTAGTGCCGAAGAACCTGTGACGGAGTGTTCCGTCTTTTAGAGAATATACGAGGACTCGGCCTTCCGTATCTTTTAGTATGAGCCACTCGCGTTCGGATTGTCCTGAAAAAACTGAAAAAGAACCTTTACCGGTTTCTAACAAAAGGGTTCCTACCGTCTTGCTTTCGTAACCATCGATTATCTCGATCAAATAGTCGCCTTCTTTGCTGCCGAGACTTTCGGCTTTTTCTTTTAACGCCGGATCTCCCTTAAGCCGCGTCTTACCTTCGTCCGACATGATTCGCCAATAGAGGATTAGCCGCCCCGAGTAGCTGTCAAACGAATAACGCGGCACTCGTCCCTTAAATTCGTTCGTCCAAATGACCTTGTCCTGCATCCAGTCCTTTAGTTCGAATTTAACGTCGTTTCGTAGGTTGAGCTCAGCCTTCTCTTCCTCCGAGAGGGGGAACTGAGTCTTTTCCACGTCGTCTTTTTCTTTTTGCTTCAGGCTTGTTCGCGTGAGCACAAACCGGCCATATTGGCGAACGCCAAAGTCCGGCAGATCGCGAATCGGTGTTGCCTGTTTGGTCGCCGAACTTAATAACGCCAGTGTGTTTTTGTCCTGTTGTGTTTTTGGGAAATTCCCAACGCTGTTTCCCTGGTTGTCCACAATGCCTGCTTTGAATCCACGGGTGAAGAAGGTCCTATCGCCGGTTTTGAGATTCCACACGCCTCCTCTCGTTTTCGAAGAAAGCAGCACCCATCCGAAATCGTCGGAAACTTCGGCGGCCCTCATACCGCTCATTGTTCCGACAGGTATTTCAAAGCGGCCGACCTCTTTACCGTCAAGGATTTCCTTCCCGTCGAACGCCATCTGTCGAATAATGATCTTCCCGCTAGCGGCCTCGAATGCCATAAGATCGCGCCAAACCGCGACGTCGTTTTTGTTCAGCCCGGCGATGATCTGATTTTTTGAGATATCGAAAACGCCTATTGTGGCGTTAGTCAAGGGCTTTAACGTGACAAAGTTGGCATCGGTCGTGCTGCCGACCTCTTCACCGCCCAGGATGAGTTTTTGCATACGTTTGCCCTGTGGAAACGAAAATACCCCTGCGGCTTCGAGTTTTGCTTCTGTGGCGCCGACAATGCGTTCCGAATCAAGAAATGCGTAGGACCGAGCGGCAAGCTTTTTAATATCACCGCCGATGTCTATCTGTTTCAGCGTGGGTAAATCGACGGCGACGGCTGTGTTTTCCGATTCGTCCCACGTCATTCCGTCGACTTTGAATCGAAATCGATATTTGTTTGAACGGCTAAAAAGAACCCGACGCGAATCGGGCGAGAACCCGATTCTGAAAAAGCTCGCGCGCCATTCGGAGTCGGAGTCTCTGGAACCGAGCCAGGAAATGTACTCGAAGAAGGAAAGCGGATAAAACTTCTTTTTCTCCCAAATCTTTTTCCCGGTTTTCGTTTCTATAACGTTAATGTTCGTTTCGAGATCGACGCAGGCGAGATAATTTCCATCAGGTGACATCGTGTGTTCCCAACAGTTGCGACGTAGAACCAGCTCACGGACTTCTAATGCGTTGCCACTTGCGACGTCCCAACGTTCGAAGCGCAGATTGTCAGTTGTGAAAACTACCTGCGAGTTGTCCTCTGTGAAATACGCATACAAAACATCTTCTGCCGGTATCTGTCGCAAGGTTTTAAGATTCACACGATCGATCACCGTGATGGCAAAGTCATCGACTACAAGCAAAAATTTTCCGTCGTTGCTAAACTTTATTTTCTGCACGTCCGTGCGGAGCTTTGGCGACAGTTCCTTCTTCCACATCAAGCCCGGAATATTTTCGGCGAGATCGGTGCCCTTAAATCGGATAACGTTGGCCTGCCAGCGAAGAAAGTCCTCGGTTGCCTTCGCAGAGCGACTGTCGCGGCACGTTGCGGGCAACTGTTTCGTTGCCTGTGCGATCTCACGTAGTCTCTTCTGTTCGGGGCTTGTGCTGCCAAATAATTCGCTGAACCAGCTTCCGGTTTTACCTTCGCTTTCAGTGAGCCGGTCGAAAAACGTAAACGAGGCGTCAGGATCGTAGCCGGCGGCGACCATTGCGTAAAAACCAATCTTGTCGGCTTCGAGCTGCTGGTCGTTTTGATGTCCACGGTTCGTAGTGACGCGTTTGGTGCGAGCGTTTTCGATAAGAAGATTATATTTATCGATCACATCTTTACCGTCGCCCAAACTGCTGACCTTCAATATTTGTCTCATCCTTGCGGAAAGATCGACAGCACCGTGATGTACCGCCGCATGACCCAGCTCGTGAGCGATGACGCTCGCGAGTTCGTCTTCGCTGTTTACAAAAGCAACGAGTTTCCTTGTCAGATAGACATGGCCGCCGGGGATATTGAAAGCGTTGGCCTGCGGATAGTCGATGATATGAAAACGAAAGCGAAGGCCAGTCGGCGGAAGATGCTTGACGAGGTTTGCTCCGATACTTTCGACGTAAGCGAGCAAAACCGGATCGCGGAACGGCCGAAACTCGCCGGCGAGTTTTTGCATCGTCATATCGCCGACAATCATCTCCTGGTCCGCGGTAAACAAGTTGTCGGATTTTGCGTTGGCGACGATTGCAGGCGGCGAGCACGTCTGAGACCTAACGGAAAAGTTGAAAGTGATCAACAAAAAAGCGGCGACGGGAAGTGTTCGCAATAACATGTTGTATTCTCCGGCTTTGAGCAGTTTTTTTTATTCTTTTATCACGTACAGACCTCATTAGCAATAGGTTTCGTCGGTTAGCGCGTCTAAAAAATCGCTGCGCATTACAGAGTAGCGAAAATGCACATGGCAACTTAGCGCTTTAGCGCTAGAATCTATTCAAAATGGAGCGTTCAATTATGATCTCTATTGCCCTAATTTTCGTATGCACGTTTTTGTCCTGCGCGCCGCCCGGGCTTAGCGAAAACGCTGTTTTAGAAACCGAGAGCGGCGATGTTAAGTTTCGCGTCGAAACGGTCGCGACAGGCCTCGAGGTGCCCTGGGCGTTTGCGTGGCTGCCGAACGGGGACATGCTGGTGACCGAGCGTCCGGGACGTATTCGCTTGATCGAAAAGGGTAAACTGCGCACCGAGCCGGTTTTTACCGTTCCAGATGTCGAGCCGTCGGGCGAGAGCGGATTGATGGACATCAGTTTGCATCCCGAGTTTGCTAAAAACAATTTCGTCTATCTCGCCTACGCATACGCACGAGATGGCAAACGCGACAAAGTGGTGCGGTACAAGTTTGTCGCCAATAAACTAACCGAGCCGAAGATCATCATTGAGGACATGCCGTCGGCGCCGAATCACGCCGGCATGCGTGCGCGTTTTGGTCCGGACAAAAAACTTTACATCACGGTCGGCGACGCGACGGATTGGGATCTCGCGCAGGACAATATGTCGCTCGCCGGCAAAACTTTAAGACTCAACGACGACGGCACGATTCCGAGCGACAACCCGTTTGTCGGCAGCCAGGGTTATCGCGCTGAGATCTTCTCCACCGGACATCGCAACGCCCAAGGACTCGCGTGGCAGCCTGGATCGAATTTGATGTTTCAAACCGAGCACGGGCCGAGCAGCTTCGAGGGTCGCGGCAGCGGTGCCGACGAAGTGAACATCGTCGATCGCGGAAAAAATTACGGTTGGCCGACGATCTGGGGAACCAAAACTCAAGCCGATCTTGAAGCGCCCCTGCTCGAATATTCGCCGGCGTGCGCGCCCGCGAGCGCAGCGTTTTACAACGGAGATAAGCTCGCCGCGTTTAAAGGCAATTTCTTTCTTGGCTGTTTGCGCGCCACGCGGATAATCCGCGTCGTGCTCGATGGCCGCAAAGTCGTCAAACAAGAAAACTTACTTGACGGCACATTCGGCCGCATCCGCGAGATCGGCGAAGGTCCGGACGGCTATATCTATTTTTCAACATCAAACCGCGACGGCCGCGGCTCACCCGCAAACACGGACGACCGCATCATGCGCATCGTGCTGGAAAAGTGAGTTTATGTTGGTTTAAACGATTTGACACTTGCTAAATAACCTGTTACCAATTAAGCCCTAAACACAGAGTCGTAAAACTAGATTGAGAGAGTGGCTGGCCGGATTGTTTCCCGTAGGCACGTTACGCTGGTGGTTATAAGAAACACAATCGAGTAAAAACATTTACGACGTAAAAAGCGGTGCCCCAGCTGCTCGTACCATTGGCTTACCGCCCAGAATGGCGGTTTGAATTGCGATGAAATTCGCAACGGAGGTCAACAGTATGAAAGCACACACTTGGGTATTGTTAGTTTTCGTAACTTGCCTATTCGTCGGATGTAATCCAAACGGATGCACCCCAACACCAAAACCAGAAACTGGCGATACAGATTTTGGCCAGTATCAAAATCCGATCGTTCCGGAACCTATCCCAATAAAAGGAAAGCTCGAATTTAATAAATCTCAGTTGCCAGAGGGCGCTCGCGGGAAGTTTTCTTCCTATGATGGCGATGCGTTTATGGTAAATATTCCGCCTAAAGTCGTCGGCTCGCTCAGCTCCGATCAGGTTTACGGCGACATCGTCAAACCGCTTGCAAGCGCGATGGGCTACGGCAGCCGCGCAGGTGACCTGAAAGCCAATGCACCCGACGGCAGCACATTGCCAAAGGCAAATCTTGCGGCGCTTGCAGCCGAGACGTGCAAAGAAGTCGCCGACGAAAAGTATCAACGATTTCAACCCGTCTGCGACGCGCTGTCGAAGGGCGGCACGAACGAGATTGCCGAGCGTGTTTTGCAAGCTGCTTACGGCATGAGCGTCGCGCAGTTTCGCGCCGACATCGAGCGGCCGCGCATCCAATACACCTTTTTGCAGCAGGTCGAAAAAGTGCCGATCGAACACACCACCGTCATCGCTGAGCGCAACGACGGCGAAAGCATAACCTCGGTTCACGGCACGATCTTTAATAAATACGGCATCACAAACGCCATCAAACTTTCGCCTGACGCCGCAGTCGATGCCGGTCAGGCGGAGGTGTTTAAGTTCAAGGGCATCGACCAGAAGAAGCCCGACGGACGCGGTAAACCGCCGGTTCTGGTGCTGCTCCCCTACGGCAGCGCGCCCGACGGCAGTATCGGATTAAAATACGCCTATCGTGCGTTGCTTCTGGCAAGTGTTAAGGACAAACCGTCAATGGGATATTTGAGCTGGTTGGCGTGGATCGACGCCGAGAACGGAAAGCTCTTGCAGCTCTCGCCGCAATTTCACGATGTCGCGGCGAAAGGACTGGCTTGGAGACGTGATGTTAACACTACGACGCAGGAGATGTTCTTTACGGTCGATGCGTCGTCAGGCGGCAATTACACGCTGCAACGCGCCGGCGTGTTCAATCGCGTCGACCGACTCGGCGACGGCAATTTCGACGATGACGAGGTCAGCATAACGGACTCGACGAACGGCAGCTCGGCGACGCTCGCTAACTTTAATCAGGCGCCGATAAACGATCCGACAAACGCATCGTGCTCGGGCGGCAATAACACGTTCCGTCAGGTCAATGCTTTCGCGCATCTGTCGAGATTTCGCGACACGGTCGTCGGCGCGGGAACGTTTCCGTCATTTCCCGAGGCCGCGACGACTATACGAATCGACCTTCCGCAATCCGGCAACGCGGCCGGTTACGATTCTGGCGGCGTTGGACAGTCCATTCTCTTTTTGGGCACAGGTGCCGCCGGTTTTACAGATGCTGCTTGTCCAGATGTGGCGAATGGCGTCCTTCCCGGATCAAGTGATGCGACGCCGCTGGCTCACGAATTCATGCACATAGGCACACAACGCATGCAAGCACGTCGTCCCGACGACTGGTGCGGAATGGCGCCGTGCTCGGTGCCGAGTCCGACGGTCGCCGGATCGTTTCATCATTACACGGACGCATGGGCTCACGCGTATGCTTCGACTCCGTGCATGGGCGGCTGGTATCGCAAAAACATGGGCGGCGTGGACGTGTCGGAAAACTGTGCAGCCCATAACGAAGGCGGCGGCTTGCCACGTCTCGCAAGCGTGAGCGAGCCATTTAACACTGCGACGATTCTCGATCACTTTCCTGAGCGGCGCGCAACGCTTACCGGCGAATATCAAGACATGCACATCAACGCCGCGGCGCTGTGGCTCACGCGGCAGGGAATGCGTAGTAAGTGTCTGCCGTCGGGAACGCCGCAGTATTTTGTTCGCATCAATCGCGCTCTCTACAATTCCGGCTTTGTCACCTCGACGTGCGCGAATTGCGACCGCGATATTTACTTGTTCTCACAAAACTTCGCGCAGCAGATGACGCAGCAGTGGGCGACGGCCGGACAGCCGGGCGGTCCTCCGGGGTTTGCTCACAACGGTGCTCACACGACCAACAAACTGCTCAGTGCGTGGGCACGCGTCGGCATCTTTCTCATACCGTTCTCTTGCATCGACGGCGATGCTACGACGGGCGATCCGACGTTTTGTGATGTAGCGGCAGGCGGCGAGAATGGCGGCGATGCGATCGGCGATGTGTTCGATAACGATGCAGCTGACGACGTAGTGATCGATCAGATCACGCATGTCGAGATGGACTGGATCGAACGCGGCACGCTGCCGACGTTTCGGGCTTGGACCGGACCACGATTTAAGTTCAACGCGGCCGGCGGCGCGAGCGGTTACACGCCGTCGATGGCAACGCCATCGCCGTGCAACACAAAATTCCGTGTTGAGATGGCGAGCGATGACGCGTTCACCGTGAATGTCGTCAACGGGCCGTGGACGAATGTGTCGGCGACCGCGCAGCCGGAATGCTACGGCACGTGGCAGCCCGACGCTGCGGATTGGACGACGCAGGGCGGAGCAACGGGCAGCGTGAAAGTTTACTATCGCATACGCACGCGTGACGCGGCCGATGCGAATGAAAAACTTTCGACAATGCCGGGCAGCGGCTCATACACCGTTCCGCCGTCGTATCTCGTCGTTAACGACGCCGGTCAGCCGTGATTTGCTGATTATTCAATTAACTTGATCAATGTTGCGGCTCAGTTCGTTTCCGATTTGGCTGTGCTGCAACATTGCCTTTTGAAAGGAGGTTCACCATGAGCACGAATTTTCACCTTGCTCCGCCTTCGAAGACGGTTGACGGACTGCTTTGCGTTCCCATAGATATCGAATCGATCGATGCCGTCTTCACCTTTGACGGCGCCGCGTCGACAGCCGCCGGCGATGCGACGATAACTTACACGGTCGGGCCGACGGCGGGCAACCCGATCTTCGATCTGCGACAAAACATCATTTCGGCGGAGGTTGACGGAGTTGCATTTCCCGTCGCTCAGCTCGCGCAACACAACTTTGGCGCCGATCCGTTTACAAATTTGCGCGTGATCGAATCGGTGCAGGCCGCTGGTTCCGTTCACACGCTGCGTGTCCAATACGATCTCGCGCTTCCCGATGCGCAGATGAGCGGCGGTTATCTGCCAAAGCTCGATTGGCTCGCCGGTCCGAAACTGCGGTTCGCTTTAGGAATGTCCGACCTAAGACGGGCCAGATATATCGAGGCCTTTCTGCCGGCGAATTTGATCTTCGATCAGTTCAGCATCGATCTTGAAATACAAATCACCGGCGCGACCGCCGCACACTCTGTAATCACAAACGGCGTCGTAACGAACATCGCGACGAATCATTGGAGCATAGCGTTCCCGTCTCGATTTACTGCGTTATCGCCGATGCTTGAGATTCACGCGTCCGATGCGGTTACTCAGCAGACCGATTCGGTAGTGCTGCCGGTTTCCGGCAACAACTTCACGATCGAAACGTGGAAACCGACGACCGGCCCGGACAGTTCGACAAATCTGACCACGCAGATCAATAACATCAAGACGTTTCTGACCGACAATGAAAACGATTACGGCGGTTACGCTCACGGCAATCGGTTTGTCGCATTCTTTAATGGCGGCGGAATGGAATATGAGGGCGGCACCGTTACTGGAACAGGCCCGTTGCTTCACGAAACTTTTCACAGTTGGTTTGCTCGCGGGATAAAACCGGCCTCGCAGGCTGATGGTTGGTGGGACGAAGGATTTGACAAGTTTCACGACGACGGCGCAAACGATGCGATCCCATTCGACTTTACCGACCCGCCGATTGTGCTCTGTTCGCGCGACCCATGGCAGCGGCACACGCCCAGTGCCACCGGAGCGAGTGCATATATCGAGGGCAATCGGTTTTGGAAAGGCATCGCCTCGCAGATCGGCGTCGGCACATTAAACGGTCTGATGTCAGACCTGTATGAAAAACATAAGGGCAATTCTGTTTCGACGCAGATGATCGAGGAGTTTCTGCTATGCAAAAGCGGCAACGAAGATGTTGTCGATGCGTTCCACCGTTTCATCTACGGTTTTGGCAATCCTTCGCCGGTCCCCGACCTGTGGATGCGCGATGAAGTCGGCGATCCCGGAGACGACCTTTGGAGCGGAGTATTTTGGGATTCGCCAGATCTGTGGATTCGGAATGACGACGACGGCGGAACGACGCACCAGTCGCCTGAATTCGGTCAGGACAATTGGTTTTATGCCCGTGTGCGAAATAAAACCGGTGCAGGAGCGGCGCAGCATTTTGTCGTCACGTTTCACACGCGCGGGTTTTTGGGAACGCAGTTCGAATACCCCGGCGATTTTCTTCCGTGCATCGCTGCGAAGGCCGATTTTGATTTAGCCGCAGGCAGCACGCGAATCGTCAAAGCAAAATGGCCGCGTGCGCTCGTGCCGCCCGAGGACACGCACACGTGTCTGCTCGCATCCGTCATCACGCGGAGCGATCACCCGATAGCCGGACGGCACGTTTGGGAAGACAACAATCTTGCGCAAAAAAATCTGGTCGTCGTCGATCTCGTCGATGACGATGTTTATTACGTGCTCCCGATCGTGATTCGTAACTGGCGTTGGAGTTTCGATCCGCTTTTCGAAATTGAGGTTTGGGGTCCAAAAGTTGTCGATGGCTTGAGCATCAGCCTCATACATCGATCCAAAGAGTTTTTCAAAACCTCGAAGGCCGAAGTCAAACAGTTCAAGCCGGGCCGCGGCTCGTCGAAACGCAAGCTCGAGCATCTCGATTGCGGCAGCGTGAGCGAGACGCGATCGCGCATTAGCCACCGTCTTTCGTCTGCAAATCCCGAGGCCTTGCTGCGGCGGTTTCCAGACGCGTGGGAAGCCACGTTCGCGCGCGGCGAGGTTGCAAAACTCGCAGTAAAAATACCGCCGATGACACAAAACGTCGTCGGTCTGAAACTTGCCGTTACGGAAAAATTTAAGACAAAAAAATACGTAAAGCTGCATTTCGTTCAGCGCAACGTAAAGACAAAACAAATAGTCGGCGGAGTTGCGGTTCAGTTGCGTCGCAAATAGACATCTTTTTGGAAGGAGGAAAATAAATGGATTGGAGAGGCTGGAAAGGAATATCGATTGCATCGTCTGCGTTGTTACTGGTACTGTGCGGAATCATTATCGTCTATTGGAAAGGTTCGACGACCGTAGTTTTGGTCGTTCGTCACGCCGAGCGAGTCGACTCGACAACGCCAGCGCCGACTCCGACTCCATGCACTGCGTCGGCATCCTGCGCGCTGCCGACAAGCGGAAGCACGGCGAATCCGCCGCTCTCGTCCGTCGGCGAGACTCGCCGGGACGAACTGGCGCACGTCGTAGAAGATGCCGGCATTCAGGCGATCTACGCGAGTTGCTTTTGCCGCACGCAACAAACCGTCGCGACGGCCGCGACAAATCTCAGCCTTACAACAAATCTCGTGAGCCAGCACGCTGCTGACGGAACGGCCGATGTCACCGATCTCGTTCAGCGGATAAACACCGACAATGTCGGGCAGAAGATTTTGGTCGCTGGGCATCAATCGACCGTAAAGAAACTCATTGAAGATCTTGGTGGCGGCACGATCGACGACATTACCGACAATGAATTTGACAACCTGTATGTGGTGACGATCTACAGAGGCTGGTGGCGGTTCGGCTGGTTCGGAAAGCGCGTCCGAGTCGTGCGTCTAAAATACGGAGCGGCAACCTGATTCTGAAAGTCAGAACCGCCTGCAGTAGCAAAACTGGATTTTGTCGCAGATAAACGCCGATACCGTAGATCAGAAAACAACCATTCTTATCTGCGTCATCTGTGTTTATCTGCGGCTTAATTTTCTGTCTGACGTTTTTCTTTCAAATGTTTAGTCGTCGGCTCGGTGACTGACGAATAAAAACTTGCAGGAGCTTCGGGCAGACGAAGGTCGTTCGTATCGCCGCGAGAATCGAGCTGGCGTTGGCTGTCGGCGTCGGAAGATCGGTTGGCGAGGCCTTTCTTTGGAACGCTGAAGAGGAGTCCGTTAAGTAAGATCCCTAGGCCGATAAAAAAACAGACAATTCCGCCTAAGCCCAATATAAAAACCAGATCATTGTCATTCAGATACATCACCGCGCTGAGAAAGGCGACACCGCCGGCTGCGCCGAGACCGATCGAAGACATAATCATTCCGGCGCGTACGCGGCGAAGACGTTTTTCTTCGGGCGATTCGAGAAACTTCTCGATCTCGGGCAAAACTTCCTCGGCGAATGTCGACCACTCGGCCGCGCCCTTAATGTCGCCCATCTTCGTCGCGATGGCACGGCCGATCTCATCACGAGCCGAGACGGCCGACGCCGTAATTTGATCGGGTGACTCGACTGCGTTACGCACACGTCTGATATCGGCACCGCATGCACGGCAAAACTGATTTGCGGAGCGTTCCTCAATTCCACAACCTGGACAGAACATAATTTCCTCGAATAGCAAATAACGTAACGATCTCAATCTGACGTAAGTTCCAACATGCACCAGCCCGCATGTAACCAAGGACGGTAGACGACCGCAGCTTGGGTGTTCCGCCCTCGCACACGCGCGGGCTTGTGCATCATGTCTCTGACTCAAGTATCTTTTTTGCCTCGGCAATTTCGGCCCGATGCTCGTCGGTCACGATCGGATAATGCAGATCTAGCGATTCGAGAGTTTGGACGATCACCTCAGAAACGGCGAGCCGTGTGAACCACTTGTTGTCTGCCGGAATGATATACCACGGCGAATTTTTGGTTGATGTCGCCTCGATCGCTTCGGTATATGCCGTCATATAATCGTCCCAATATTTACGCTGTTTGACGTCACCGAGCGAAAACTTCCAGTTCTTTTCCGGCTCCTCGATACGTGACAGAAAGCGCGCCTTCTGTTCGTCTTTCGACACGTTGAGAAAAAACTTGATCACATGAATGCCGTTTTCGTACAGGTGATCTTCCCAATCGCGAATGTGCTTGAACCTTTTCCCCCAAACTTCGTTATCCGCTTTCACATCAGCCGGCAGTTGCTGGCTCTGCAAAATGCCGCTGTGAACGCGAACGACAAGAACTTCTTCGTAATGCGAGCGGTTAAAGATGCCGATCTTGCCTCGTTCGGGCAACGCCTTTTGACATCGCCATAAGTAATCGTGATCCAATTCTTCGCTCGACGGCTGTTTGAACGAAACGACATGACAGCCTTGCGGATTGACGCCGCTCATCACATGCTCGATCGCGCCGTCTTTGCCCGCCGCGTCCATCGCCTGAAAAATTACCAGCAGCGAATAAACATCCTGCGCATACAGAACGTCCTGCAGCTCGCGCAGCCGCTCGACATTTTTTTCGAGAGCTTTCACCGCGTCTTTTTTGTCGGTATAATCGCCCGTGAAATCAGTCGCGCGATCTTTAAGATCGAGCTTTGATCCTTCAACGATGCGGAATCTGTCGATTTTCATAAATTTAGCCACAGATTAACACAGATGAAAACAGATGTAACAAAGTTATTACTGACGAGTTGTGCAATTCTATTGGGTTCGGTTTTCGTTGGCGCCCAATCACGACTCGTGCCGCAAAAAGTCACGCTCAAGAACGGCAAGTCATTCAACTTAAATCTGCCGGCTGAATTCGAGATCATCCCCGCGGCGGAAGGCTTGAAGCGCGTTCGTTTTTTTGCAAGATCACCGGACGGCCGCATCTTTGTCACCGATATGTTCAACCTGACGGACAACTCGAAAGGCGCGGTTTACATTCTCGACGAGTGGAACGCCGCGACGGGCAAATTCGGCAAAGTGATTCCATACATGACAGGTTTGCGCAATCCAAACAGCTGCCAGTTCTACCGTGACGCTGACGGACAGCATTGGTTCTATCTCGCCGAAACCGACAAGGTCACGCGGCGAAAATTCACACTTGCCGAAGAGAAGCCAACGGATAACTCGCCGCAGACGCTCGCGACCTATCCCGACTATGGTTTGAGTTACAAATATGGCGGCTGGCATCTGACGCGAACGCTCGCGTTTGGCGCGAACGAAAAACTTTATGTTTCGGTTGGTTCAAGTTGCAACGCCTGCGTCGAAAAAGAATCGGTCCGCGCGAGCATCGTCGAGATGAATCCAGACGGCACTGGCCAGCGCATTATCGCTCGCGGTCTCCGAAACGCCGTCGGCATGCGCTGGATCGGCAAAACTCTATTTGCAACAAATCAAGGCAGCGACCACCTTGGCGACAATCGTCCCGACGAGACCTTTTACTCAATTAAAAACAACTCCGATTACGGCTGGCCTTATTGCCACTCGAATAACGGTCGC
>JANOGL010000366.1:0-4778 GCA_031405985.1 Acidobacteriota bacterium
GAACTTTATGGCAAATGTAACAGGCATCGGCGGGGGCGGTTGCGTTTTGCGATGGACCAGAACATGGCTTGATTAACGATTATGAAAAGAACGATCACTACTTTAGCTATTGTTGTTATCAGTTGTATTTACTCGTCGGCACAGTCGGATGAGTTTCAGCGGTCCGAGTTCTTTATCGGTTACTCGTACCAAAATCCGGAGGTCAATTTTGGCGGCAGTCCGGCGGCGGGAAGCTTTTATCGGAAGCGCATTGGGCACAACGGGTTTAACGGCTCGGCGGTCGTCAATGTGAGCCGCTATTTCGGCATAAAGGGCGATGTCTCGGGTGTGTATAAGAGCGGTCGGGTCACGTTCACTGTGCCATCGGGCATCCAGAGCACGCCGATGGTGCCAGTTACTTTCAAAGCGAAAACCTCGGTTCACAATTTCCTCGGCGGAGTCCAGATCAAGGATAACTCGACTAGCGGACGCCTCAAACCGTTTGCCCACGCCATGATCGGTGCCGCCCATAGAAGTAATACGATCCCGGGCGGCGGCTTTACTTGTCTAGCGATCATCCCTTGCCCCGGGAGTACAAAAGAGACGGCTCTTGCCGGCGCATTCGGCGGTGGCATTGATGTCCGGCTGCGCAGGCGCGTCGGCCTTCGCCTGATTCAGCTGGATTACAATCCGATCAAGTACGACGCAGGCGTTAGTCACGGCATGAGATTAGGCGTCGGACTGATCTTCTAACCTAAGGCATTTGCAGATTTAGACCCTCAGCGAACCACGAAACCCTCTTGCACCATAATAGGCTTCGGCGCCGTTGTGATATGTAAAGACGCGTCCGAAGCGGCGATCGCAGAAGATGGCGCCGCCAAGTGAGCGGATGTCGCCGGGCGTTGCGATCCAGCTCGAGGTTTTGAGATCGAACTCGCCGAGCGTTTGCAGGTGGCGATATTCATCTTCGGTCAAAAGCTCGACGCCAAACGCGGCGGCCATGTTCATCGCACTGTCTTTCGGTTTGTGTTCTTTGCGCGAAGCAAGAGCCGCTGCGTCAAAGCATAGACTCCTGCGGCCCGCCGGACTTTCCGCCGAGCAGTCGTAAAAAATATACTCGCCCGACTTTTTATCGAACCTGACAGCATCCGGTTCGCCGCCGGTTCTTTCCATCTCACTGAGCGACCACAGTTTTGCAGGCGAAGATTCGAGCTTGGCTTCCACGCCGGCCCATTTTAAGCTCGCGTGCCGGTGAATATTCTTCTCAAACCGCTCTTTTAACGTATCGAGAATTTCTATGTACTGTTCCGGTGATAATTCTTTTTTCATAATTTTCATTTACTAAAGTGAGGTCGCGATAGATCGGACACACTCCTAATTTGCTGCTTGGGCGGCGGGGCTTGCGCCGCGCAATGTCGAACTTTCGGAACTGCTCAAAGACACCGTCGAAGGCTATATTATATATTGTTCATTTGAGGCCCCAAATGAAAAGAACCGGGCGGGAAGGTAAGCGCCCGTTTCAGTCTGCCGTTAACTGGATATTTGCGCCCGAGTTAGATGAAGTTCCGCGTGAGGAGGTTATTGTTATGAAGTTTCTGTTAGTACTTCTATTTACATGCACCGGCATTTCTGCGTTCGCACAAGCTACGAAAACCGATGAGAAGCTCAAAGAAGAGATCAGAAAGCTCGACATGGCTCACGCCGAGGCTATCTTGAAAAAAGACACGGCCGCGCTAACAGTGCTTTTAGCCGACGACGCCGTAACCAACCATCCGACGAATAAGATCGTCAAGGAACGCGAAGGCATCTTCGACATGATTCGTAGCGGCACGATCAACTATGCTTCGTTCGTCCGTGTTCCCGAGGAATTTCTTTTCTACAAAAATATGGTCGTTGTCATGGGACACGAAACGCTGAAGATGGCCGACACCGGCCGGACGGTCAACCGCCGCTACACAAACGTCTGGATGAAAAGAAGCGGCAAATGGCGGTTGTCAATCCGACACGCCCACATCGTCTGTCCAGACTGACTTGGAACTCGCGCGCCAAAACCTCATCCGCATTTTGCAGCACGCTTACTCAGGCGAGGTTGCGGCGGCGTACGCATATCGCGGGCATTGGAGATCACTAAAAGATTCTGCTGAGAAAACGCGTATCAAACAGATCGAGGCAGAGGAATGGGATCATCGCGAACGTGTTGGGCATTGGTTGAAAACGCTCGATGCCGGGCCGAACCCGCGTCGCGAAAAGGTTTTTTGGACGATCGGCAAAGTGCTCGGCCACACTTGCTTCATCTCGGGCTGGTTTATGCCGATGTATTTTGCGGGGCGGCTAGAGAGTCAAAATTCCATCGAGTACGAGGACGCCGCGGTGTTTGCGAAAGAACTCGGCATGAGCGAATGCGTCGCGGATCTGCTCGACATGGCCCGCGTCGAGGTTGAACACGAAGAGTTTTTTAGCAGCGTCGTTGCCGGCCACACGCTCTTGCCGATAATGAAGAAGGTGTTTGGTTGGGGTTAGACTATGCGCTCCGATTTGAAACTGTTATGCACCAAATTCTGCAACAACCGGGGCGTGGTCGGATGGTTTTGGCCAGGCTCGGGGTGTCCGGTCGATCCAGCAGTCTATGCAATTGTCGGAGAGCGGCGGCGAAGCCCACATGTGATCGATGCGAAGGCCGCGATTTTTTTGAAATGACGATTCGCGAAAATTGTCCCACCATGTGAATTCGCCCGGCTCGTCCGTCATCTGCCGAAGGCAATCGACAAAGCCCCACTTCTTTAGGTTCAGCAGCGCCTCGCGTTCGGGTTTTGTAAAATGCAGCTTGCCGTTCCACAGACGCGGGTTCCAAACGTCGGTCTCGTGCGCCGCGACATTCAGGTCGCCGCATAGCAGCACGGCGTCGCGGGTTGTGAAATTTTTGTCGAAGTGCCGTCTCAGCTTCGCGATCCAGTCGAGTTTGAATTTGAATTTCTCCGATCCGAGCTTTGTACCGTGCGGCACGTAAACATTCACTACGCGAATGCCGCCAACCGTCGCCGCAATCAGCCGTCGCGACGCATCAGCTTTGTCGCCGCGAAAATTTTTTCGCACATCGGTGAGCGCAACTTTTGAGATTATCGCCACGCCGTTGTACGCCTTCTCACCAAATGCCTCGATGTGCGTGTAACCTGTCGAACTAAGTCTCGCCAACGGAAACTTCGCATCGACGCACTTCGTCTCTTGCAAACACAAAACATCCGGCTGAAGCGCCTGACACCATTTTAAAACGTGCTCGAGCCGCGACGCAATACCGTTGATGTTCCACGTGGCGATTTTCACTCCGGCTTTCGGTCGATCCAGTAATCAGGTTGTCGATGTTGGTGGGCGACTGCGATGATGAAAATGTGATCGGGTTCGACTGAATAAAGTAGCTTGTAGGGAAATCTGTGAAGAAGACATCTCCTTACATCGCCGCGCTCTATGGACCATGCGAGAGGATGTTTGCCTATGCGTTCGACAGCTGATCGGGCTTCGTCTTTGAAAGAATCTCCGAGTCCCTCGAACTCCATTTCAAGATAATTGACCGCATCATCCAGCTCTCGTTTGGCGAATTCGGAGAAGAAGACCTTCATGATTTGGAATCGAAAACTTCTTCCATCGGAACCGCTTTTAGCTTGCCATTACGATAGGCCGAGAGCCTTTTCTCGGCTTCCACTGCCCAGATTTCATCAATCTTACCGTCAGGTGCGTCGAGACTTTTTAGTAACCCTTCGACAATAATGAATTTCTCGTCCGGTCGTAGCTTTAATGCCTGTTCAAGGATTTCGATATTGCTCATAATTCATATCTTAATGCAGTCAAATCTTTCCTACAACTAAATTGTGAATTCCCCAATTACCGGTGCGTGGTCGCTCGGCAGATTGAGTGAGCGCGGCGATTTGTCGATCACGCAGCTTGTGCATTTTTCTGCGAGTGGCGTCGATGTCCAAATGTGATCGATGCGAAGGCCGTGATTTTTTTGCCACGAACCGGCGCGGTAATCCCACCACGAGAATTCCTGGACGTCGCCGTTAATTTTGCGATAGCAATCGACGAAGCCGAACTGTTTTACATAGTGCATCGCCGCGCGTTCGGGCCGCGAAAAATGCAGCTTGCCTTCAGAATCGGCAGCGTTCCAATGATCGATCGCCTCCATCGCGACGTTAAAATCGCCGCACAACAAAACGTCCTTATTCGCATCGCAAGTTTCGTCAAAATATTTGCGCAAACGCTGCAGCCAGTCGAGTTTAAATTTGAATTTATCCGACCACAACTCGCTGCCATTTGGGACGTACGTGTTCACGATACGAATGTCATTGATCGTTGCGGAGATCATTCGTTTTGGCGCGCCCTCATCATCGTCGGGCAGATTTACATGCACGTCATTGATCGGGAACTTGGAAAGTATCGCAACGCCGTTGTACGCTTTTTCGCCCGTAAATACGGCGTCATAACCGGCGGCTTTCAATTGGAGCGCGGGAAAACCGTCGTCAACTGTTTTTGTCTCCTGCACGCACAAAACATCGGGCTGTGCCGCCGCTAGCCAGTCAATAAGCTGCGGCATTCGGACGTTTATCGAGTTGACGTTCCAAGTTGCGATCTTCATAAAGAAATCTCACCACGGAGACACAGAGAACACTAAGATCAGATCAGAATGGCCGCAAAAATGCGCAAAAAGTCGCAAACTAAGAGGCTCTTTTTATTTATGCGCCTTTTGCGCATTTTTGCGGCTATTTTTTAGAATTTCTTTCCCAAAATATCCCGTCCGAAAAACCTTG
>JANOGL010000394.1:0-10036 GCA_031405985.1 Acidobacteriota bacterium
GCCGCAGCGTTACCCGAAACATCATTGAATGTCGGGTTAAACTGAATGCCGGTGTTATTTTGGTTATAGAGCAGATTGGCATTAGCAAAATCGTTTTGTGCCACTACCAATTGGGCATTATTCGCAACCCAGACACTGACCGGAACAGTTATTATGGGCTGTAGATTTACCGTATGCGTATCGCCTATCGCATCCGTCCAGGTCGTGACATTCGGTTCATATGACATCGCATTGTCATCCGAAAACACAGACACGGTCGATCTGCAGGAACCATTTGACAGAATATTGCCCATTCCGGCTGTACCGGCCGTGCGCGTAAACAAGTCGTTGTTGCATGCGCCGGTGCGATCATCCAGCATAGCGATTGCGGTATCGCCGCTTGTGTTATTGGTCAGTCGCAGCCTGTCTTCCGATCCGGTTCCCCCACGGCAAGGGATTGCATAATATCGCGACCGGAACGAATTGACCCGAAAATTCCCGACATATTGCGAGATATCGATACCGCCCGAACCGTCTGCCTCATTACGGTTGTCCGCCGAAGATTTATCGGCGTCGCTCTCCTGGGTCGCTGCGTCGAATTTGTCCACGGCCTTTGGCGTTACAAAACCGACAGGCACTTTGCCATCCATTTCCGCCGGCAAACCGGAAATCCTGATTTCGCCGGTCCCGAGCGCGATTTCACCCTTGTCGGTAATCTTGGCATCGCCTTTGATTTGCAATTGAGCTAGGTGTTTCTGAGTTAGACCCTCAAAGCGCAAAGTTGCTCCTTGAAATCTTGTTTTGTCGATATTGATCCGCCAATCGATAAATGGCGGCCCTGGACAGCCAGGACAACAGTCAATGACCTCACATCCCACAGGAATTGGAATATCCTCCAAAAAACCGGGGATTTCAATGAACTCTTCCGGACAAAAACGATAGAAAAGGTCCCAGTGTATTGCCATTGTTGTTGACGGAACCAGCAACAAAACTGCACTGAAAACAAGTGGCCTGAAATAACGCATACTCAACCTCCGTTGTTCTAGAATATTCATCCGGAATGATTGAACACGATAAGCGATTCTGATGTATTATGAACAACTATTCCGGCCAAAAAGGGCTTTTATGCGACCCGATTATATGACAATTTGTAGCTATGTCAACCGAAACGCTGCGTTTGTTGTCACAGCCATTGCTTTATGACAAAAGATATTCCTCTGCCAAAATTTATTCCCCTTGAATTCACAGCCCTGTCGGCCGAAGAACAAACTCGGCGGGCGGACGAGTTTTTCGAACTTTTGAAACGTCGCCGGACGGTGCGCGAATATTCGAGACGCGACGTGCCGATTGAGTTAATCGAGAAAGCAATAGCGACAGCCGGGACGGCGCCATCGGGTGCAAACATGCAGCCGTGGCGGTTTGTCGTTGTTAGAGACAAAGAAGTAAAACGCAGGATTCGCGAGGCGGCGGAAAAAGAAGAACTTGAAAGCTATCACAGCCGCATGAGCGAAAAGTGGCTCAGGCGGCTCGCGCCGCTCGGCACTGACGAGCACAAGCCGTTTCTTGAGATCGCGCCGTATCTGATCGTCGTCTTTCGCATAAACTCAGTAACCGAAGATGGCGAAACCGAACCAACATATTACTCGCAGGAGTCGGTCGGCATCGCCGTCGGCATTCTGCTCGCCGCGCTTCACAACGCAGGTTTGGCGACGCTGACGCACACGCCATCGCCGATGAAGTTCTTGCAGGAAATTCTCGGACGTCCAAAAAACGAGATTCCGTTTGTGCTAATCCCGGTTGGCTATCCGGCTGACGACGCAAAGGTTCCGGACATCAAGCGAAAACCGCTCGACGAGATCATGGAGTTGGTCTAGCGGGTTGCCGCCGATAATTTTGCTCTAAATCGCAGATAATCGTCGGCTGTTCGCCGCGGCCGTTCGATCATCGGCGCATGTCCGATCTCGTGCATGATGATCACCTCAGAGTTTGGCAACAGCGGGTGCAGCAGATTCGCCGTTTCGACATGTATCAGCCGATCGCGGTCGCCCCATACGATCAGGCTCGGCGTGGCGAGACCGCTGATTCGCTGCTCGACAGAATCCGCAACTATCTGCTCAAAAATTCGCTGCTCGAGCGCGAAGTTCTGTATCCGCTCCTGAGCAAGAACGTTCAAAATTGGACGGGGGACAAATGGCGGATCGCTCATTACAAGCTCAAACAGCCGATCAAAATCCGCTTCATTTCTGACCAGCAAGGGATTTTCCCCGGTTTTATCAAATGTCGTTCGCAGTTCGCTCGGCGGCGCCGACCAGATCCCGGCAGGAGCGAGCAGCCAGAGACTCTTGACCTCACCGGGATACCGCGCGGCGTAGGTCAGAGCGATCTGACCGCCCATCGAACTGCCGCAAACATCCAGGTTGTTCAAACCCAAAGCCTTGGCGAGCATGTGAATGCGTTCGGCCTGCGCCGTCGGCGAATAATCGGCCTCCGGTGGATGTGCGGATTCACCAAAGCCGATGTGGTCAGGGATGATGACCCGATATTTGGGCGTCAGAAAGGCCGCCATCCTCGTAAAATTGTCTTTGTTCGCCCCAAAGCCGTGCAGGAGCATCAACGGTTCGCCTTGTCCGCCTTCGAGATAGACATAGCGGGTGCCGTCCGGCAGCGCGATCTCTTTGCGCACTAGCCCGGCGCGCCGGCGATCAAGATCAATAAATGTACGCGCCGCCGGTTCAGGCGCGAGGTAAACAAATCCGATGGCAAGTATTGCGAAAGCCCCGACAACGCTGCATACGCCGATACTGACTCGTTTAATAATTTTTGCTGGTTGTGCCGACAAGTTAAGCCTCCATCATTTGATCGCGATCGGATTTACGATCGCCTGTACGGCGCCTGTAATGCGCGGCGGGCCGAGAGTGAAAAGAAATTCCCACGCCTTGTCCGTTACCATTTCTTCGGTGTTCATATTCTCGAGTATGTGAATGCCGTTGAGCGCAAGCAGGATCTGATGAACCTCGTAAAGGCCCGAGCCGGTCTCGAACGGAATGACTTCGAAGTTTGACGTGTCACTGCCGACCATCGCGATGCCGAGCGATGCGAGATAACGTGCGCCGTCGCGGCCGAGACCTGGATTGCCCGCTATAAAACGCTTGTTGTCCTTGCCGATCAGCTTTAGCCAGCCGGTGTAAAAGAGCACGACATCGCCTTTCTCGATCGTCTTGATGCCTTGGCGCCTCATCGCGCCTTCGATCTCGGCGCGGTTGAACGCCGTGCCTTCTTTCACAATGTCGGTGCCGAAATAACCGGCCATATCGAGCAGAACACCGCGCGTTGCGATTGCTGGAACATTCTCGATACCGAGCTTCGTCAGGCCGTCTGCCTTTGTAAATTCCGCGGCCTTATTGCAGTTGTAATAAAGTCCGTCGATACCGGCGTGGCCGAAGCCATCAATTTGCGAACCGACGCCGACCCAGCCGTTAATGATGTCGTCGTTATATGTTGTTTTGGTCGGCCCGAGGGACGCTCCGCCCGCTTGGTCCGGCTGCAATACGGTTATCGCAAACTTACGCGTACCGTATGCCGGTGTGTCCTTGTTTGTCTCGATGCCAAGACGATACGCTTTGCCCTTGGTAACGAGCTTTGCTGCCGCGAGCGTTTTCTCAGGCGTGATGTATCGAACATTCCCGATCTGGTCGTCAGAACCGAATTTCGAAGCTGTAACACAGGGGCTTTGTTGAGCAAACGTCTGCGCCATTGCACAGATGCAAATTGTGCAAAACCACCAGAACCTAACTCTAAAGTTGTTCATGTTGGTGTCTCCTTTGGACTAACGTTAGACCAATCGTGAATAGATTTCAATAAAAAGGGCCGCGTGTGCGACCCATGAAAAGACAAATTCGACTCGTGCTTACGGCCTGATTATGTAATCAGGGAAGCATGATGTTGGATTCAAATACTTCTCGAGAAACTCGATTGCTGCCGAGTCGAAGTTCGTCGCTGCGGCTCGACCGCCCTCGGGGTTGAGTATCTTGCTGACCTGGTCGCGAACGGCTTCGAGGTGATAGCGTGTCGCTTTATCCGAAGCACGCGCCGCTGCCGCACCCGCCGCAGCGCTGATCGCACGAAGTTCGGCTCGGTAAAACGCGCGTTCGTCGCCGCTTGTGACAAACAACGCTGCAAAGCCCGGCGGCAGACCTTGCGGTGCCGTCTGGGCCGCGCCGTTTATCTTTGTGTTTGCGATGTCGAGATACGAACGCTGCAAATTGCGGCGATACGCATCGACCGTAACTCGCGGTGCACTGAGTTCGCCCCAAACACCGCTGCGAACATCGGCGAGAAAGTCGGCTGCATTGTATGCCGCGTTGCCGTCGAGCGCTTGTTGTTCGATAAGGCGGGCAAAACGCGAACTCGAGAGCAGGTTATTAAGCACGCTGTTCTGTGCGTTTCGCACGCGGTTTAGCGCGCCGATCGGCTCGATACGACGAAGGATCTCCTTATCGACGGCCCACATCGGCGTGGCAAAAGCGTTGTCGTTTAGGAACTTGACCGCCTCGGTCTGGCGAGCTTTCGGCAACAGTTCGAATCTGACGCCGTCCTGCCCGATGTGTTTCTGCTGGGTGCTAAATCCGCCTACGATCGCCGCGACGTGATTCATCTCGAGCGTCCACTGGCCGAGCATGCGGCCGTAAAGTTCGTTAAGATCGTCGTAAGGCTGCCCTTTTTCGGTCGTTGTCGCCGATACGAGGAACTTCGAAATTCGCTGTAAGTTTTTTACGCCGAGCGTTGAAGATTTCACCGCATCGGCGTCACCGACCGCTTCGGTTAGCTCGCCCGGATCGCTGCCGGCTGAACCGTCGGTCGAAAATCTAAGCCACGGCGTCGTGTCCTGCTCGCGTGCCCACGCGTCCAAAGTCGCAAGTTCGGCGTCGGATGATTTGGCCGTTGGGATCGGCTTGTAACCCCAAGCGGTCGCCCAAACATCATATGGGCCGATGCCCGGAATGAGGTCTTCCAGATCGATGTTGTCCTCGGGCTGTGCGACGTAATTAAATCTGGAATAATCCATTAGCGTCGGCGTGTGGCCCATCTTCTTGACCCACTCGCGATCGCGAACTTTTTCCTGCGGGTATGTCGAGCTTGCCTTCATGTTGTGCTGGAAGCCGAGCGTGTGACCGACCTCGTGTGCGACAACGTATTCGACCAACGTACCCATCAGATCATCGGGTATCGGCAGTCGCTGAACGCGCTTGTCGACAGCACCGGCCTGCAGGAAATACCACGAACGCTGGAGGTTCATAATGTTGTGATACATCTGAATGTCCGATTCGAGTATCTCGCCGGTGCGCGGATCGTTGATGTGCGGGCCCGACGCGTTTTCGATCGTCGAGGGCAGCCAACGCACAACGGAGTAACGCGCGTCTTCGGGATCAAAGTCAGGATCTTCTTTCTTCGAGGGCTGCATTTTTGCGATGATCGCGTTCTTAAAACCGGCGGCCTCAAACGCCTTTTGCCATTTCTCGATACCGCGTTTTATGAACGGCACAAGCCAGGCCGGCGTCGCACGGTCGATGTAATAAACGATCGGCTTGACTGGCTCGGATATTTCGGCGTTCGGATCTTTTTTCTCAAGCCGCCAACGGGTGATGAAACGCCGCTCTTGCGCGCGGTGTTCGGCACGGCCGTAGTCCATATTTGCGATCGAAAAATATCCGACACGCTCGTCAAAGAGACGCGGCATCATCGGATTTTCGGGCAATTTGACCATGCTGTGATGCAGCACGACGGTCGCGCTGCCCGGGTTCATGCCCGAGCCGATAAACGGATTTGGCGGTGCGGCCGGAGCTCCCGCCGGCGTAGCAATTCGCGTGTAAGTTTGCGTCGCTTCGGCCTCGATATTCGTCGGGAATGGCGAGATACGGTCTATGTATGAACGTGTCGCGTCCATTGTCGTCGCATTCAGCCGCTGTCGTGCACTGAATTCGAACACATCGGTCGTAAATAACCGCCCGACCTCGATCACCGCCGACTCGTTATTCGCTCCCCAAGCCGCAACATTGAACGACATCAGTATCGTCTCGTGATTTGCGTTTTGTACGGCCTCGGCGATTGGCAGATTTGGGTTTGAGACGACGTTGTAGTTGATGTTGCGTAAGAGAACTTTATTTTCGTTGATCTCCCAACGAACAACTCGCCGCCCCAACGACTGACCGCCGTAACCGACGCCGAGCGTCGTCTTCGCAATTTGCGTGACCCACAAAAATTCCTTGCCCATCTCGGTTTTCGGAATCTCGTAATAATACTTGTCCTTAACACGGTGCACCTTAAAGAGGCCGTCTTTCGACTTTGCATCCTTCGTGATCACCTTGTCATAAGGCTGCGGATCCGTGCTTGGCGGCGTCGCACCCGGACGCGGCATGCCAGCCGGCATTTCAGGTGGCGGGTCTTGAGCAACTAGGTTAGTCCCGACCGCAGTTATTGCGAGACAGGTCGCGAGTAAACTTATCCCAAATCTTTTCATCACAACTCTCCTTAAAATGTCTGAATGATTCTAGTTATAGCATTGCGGCTGGTCTTGATTCAACGTTGAAACGCTAACTTACAAAATGCCGCGTTCCTTTATACGCAAATAAGTCTCGAGTAGTTTTGGTGCGAGAGTCTGTGCCGTAACGTCGAGGGCGAGGCCGCCGAGCGTCTCGACGAGCCGAAGCGCTGATTCGCGCTGGTGAAATATCTCCTCAGCTGCGGACTGCGTGAAAACGTCTTTGATGTCGGTCGGCGCGCTGCTTACCGCTGCGTTAAGGTCGCGATCACCAATGGTTGCGACGAGCGGCAGATGTCGAGGCCGCAGTAGTTTAAGGGAATTTATCAACTCCTTCGAACTGTCTTTGTCGACGAGATCGGTCAAAATCACCACGAATGCGCGCTTTTTCGTATTCGATGCGATGAACTGAAACGCTCGGGCGTACGACGGCTCGATAAGCTCGGGTTCGAGATCGTGCAAGGCTTCGAGCACGGCGTCGATGTGTTCGGGGCCGCGTTTTGGGGGCAGATATTTGCGCACACGGCGGCCAAAGACGACAAGGCCGCAGTTGTCGCCGGCACGGGCGCTCGCCGACATCAGAGCAAGGCTCGCATGCAGCGCCGTGTCAAATTTTGTTTCGTCATCGATGCGGCCTGTCATCAGCCGGCCCGCGTCGAGCGCGATGATCACGGTCTGATCTCGCTCGATCTGATATTGCCGCGTGGTAAGTTTGCTTCGCCGCGCGGTCGCCGTCCACGAAATGTGCCGCATCTCATCGCCGCGAACGTAATCGCGCATCGATTCGAATTCACGGCCTTCGCCGCGTCGAACCGAACGCCGCTGAATCGCAAGAAATGACCGCGCGCCTAAAGCCTTCAATTCCATTTCACGTGCGAGGCGCAAGTTTGGGTAAACTTTTACAGATTCAGCTTTGCCTAATTCGCTCTGACACCAGACGAGACCGAGCCGCGAAAGAAAACGAACCGCCGTCCTGCCAAACGAATATCGGCCGCGTTTTGGCGGAGTGACGTGATAATAAAACTCGGCGCTTCGGTGTGGTTCAAGCGCAAATTCGGCTTCGCGTGTCTCGTCGAGATTGAGTTCTGATGGATATTCGTCCTTAACGCGCATGACAAATTTACGGTCGCTCGAATTATCAAAATTCAGGCTGACCTTCACCGAATCACGAAGCGCAAACCGCCGCTCGAACTCACGCGATGCGGTAAGCTCGGGCGGCAATTTACGGCTAGCAAAATAATCCGCTATCGCCGCCGCGACCAGCAGAATGTCATACGCAAACACCGCATAACGCAGCCCGGCAAAGGTCCACGACAGCGACAACGGAACTAACCCGGCCGCGAAGAGAATGTAAAATCTTCGTGAGAAAACAAATCGCATCAGGTGGCTGGATTATATCAAGAAAACGCTTGCGATTCGCGGCGAACTCGTGCTTAAATTTGGGAGCGAATATGAGCGTCACGCACGATATGCAGCCCGAAGCCTCGATACCTACGATCACAGGCATCCTTGACGGTATGAACGACGAAGGAAAGATCGTTTCTAATCCGAATATCGGGTACGGATCTCGGCCTCATAAGTACGCCGATGGGACGCTTCGCGCGTTATATCAGATCGGCCTGAGCGCGACCTATGCAAAAGACCTCGGCAAGGCAACCGTTACCGGGTATTGCATCAGGTTCAAAACTCTAAACGATATAAACATTGAAACGCTTGAAGCGGCAATACGATATGGGCGTGATGCTCAGACTGAAAAAGGCGAGGATTAAGATTAATGAAATTTAGTTGTCCCCGCCCACCCGCCCGTGAAGTATGGGTGCGATGTTCTGTGTAATTTGCCACGTTGTTTGTCGCTGAGAGAACTCAGGATATAATAAGGTATGCTTCAAATTCTCAAGGCTATCGACGAACTAAATCGCTATCTCGTTGTTACCGGCGATTGTCTCCAGGTTCTACCAACCATTGAAGCCGAAACGATTCAGTGCTGTGTTACTTCGCCGCCTTATTGGGGTCTACGTGATTACGATCATTCCGGTCAGATTGGCGCTGAATCTTCCCCCGACGAATACGTCGCAAATCTTGTAAAAGTGTTCGATGAGGTGAAACGAGTTCTTCGTAAAGACGGAACTGTTTGGCTAAACGTCGGCGACGGCTACGCACGAAACGGCGGAACCGGCGGACACGGCCCAAATGCAATCGTAGGTAACACGAAAAAGCTCATCCAAAAACGGAACTGCAAAGTTCCTGAAGTTTGGGGCCTTAAAGACCGCGACCTAATGGGACTTCCCTGGCGTGTCGCATTCGCATTACAAGAGGATGGTTGGTATTTAAGATCGCGCATCACTTGGGTAAAGAAAACTGCGATGCCGGAAAGTGTAAAGAACCGTCCGACAACATCAACTGAAGAAATTTTTCTTCTAACGAAATCACCAACATACTTTTACGATCCTAACGGGTTACGCGAGGCGAGCGGAGCGAATCTGCGTAACTTTTGGATTCTCGGTCCCGAGCCCAACGGCAACGGTCATCCGGCCGCTTATCCACGTGAATTGGCACGTCGTTGTATTCTTTTGGGCTCAAAACCTGACGACACAGTTCTTGACCCGTTCGGTGGTTCAGGAACTACTGGCGTTGCGGCAACAGAGTTGGGTCGTAAGTCGGTGCTTATTGAGCTAAATCCAGATTACGTTGAAATAAGTAATAGGCGGGGCAAGACGGTTCAGCCTCAGCTTCACATGCATACAACATCTGAATAGATATGGCTCGTGAACCCGGATCAAAAAAGAAAATACTCGATTACTTCCTAGCGAACATTGGCAAGGTTCTGGAATCACGAGACATACAGGCCGCAAGCGGTGGAGCAGTCGAGTGGGCACGCCGAGTCAGGGAGCTAAGGAACGAGGACGGTTACCAGATTCTTAGTCACAAAGACCGCGCAGACCTACGGCCGAACCAATACCTTCTTGAAACGGACAAGCGCGTTCTTGCGTTTTCACGAGACATATCGAAGGAAACGCGCGCAAGGGTGCTAGACCGGAACGGAAACACTTGTCAGATGTGTGGACTTGCTGCCGGTGATGTCGATCCATTCAACCCGATGCGAACTGTTCGGCTGACGATGGGGCACATCCTTGATAAATCTAAGGGCGGCGACGATTCGGTGAATAACTTGCGAGTCTTATGCACGAATTGTAACGAAGGCATACAAAATGCCTCGATGCCAAAGCCTGATCGGGTTCATTTGCTGTCCCAAATTCGACGAGCAACGATTTCAGACCAAGAAGCGGTACTAGACTGGCTGCTAACCAAGTTCAAATCGACACGAACGAGTAAAAACTCAGACTAATGGAAGCGGCAGTTTAATGTTGTAGTCCAGCTCTGCGTTGATTGAAGTGTGGTTCGCTATGTTCCGGTTAAAGGAGCATGGTTGCGGACGGCGAACGTGAAAAGAAATTATGTGGAAAGAGAGTACAAAATTGAATTCGGACTTAGTGGGGATTCTTAAGAACACCCTCGATA
>JANOGL010000093.1:0-2669 GCA_031405985.1 Acidobacteriota bacterium
CCCGGAACCCTTAATGCACAGATGAGCTATTCACCACGTATTACGATCGAAAGCGATGCGTTGAATGACCCAGCCGCGATCGATCCAGGGACTGGTCTACCGATGAATGGCAGCTACACGACGACTGGCAACGGAACAAAATTCATGAACATGTTTCTGCAGCCCAGTACGTTCAATAATTATGTCGAGAGCTACACTCGTGCGAACACCAGCGGTTTGTCGCGACAGTTTTTTGCCAACCTTGGCCTGCCGCAGAGCGTCATCAACAATCTCTTTAACAGACCGATGACGATTAGATTGGGTGGTCGAATTTCTGTTAGAGGCGTAGGCTTTGGGCAATTTATCTACACTGCCAGATTCTTGGGTAACTAAGAAACGCAATCGAATGTGGTTTTGAGTCTGCACGGAGAACTGTATCCTTACGGAAGCAGTTCTCCGTTCTCGTTTTTGACGACGTAATTATGGTGACATATCACGATAACAGCGATAAATCGACAAACGTCATGGCCAAGCTCGCCCTGCTTGCTGCTTGGTCGATTGCTCTGTGCGGAACGGTCGGAAGTCTGTTCTTGAGCGAAGTGATGCAATATCCGCCGTGCGCTCTGTGTTGGTACCAGCGGATCGCACTTTATCCGCTAATATTCGTTATCGGTACCGGACTTTTTATCAACGACCGTCGGGTCGCGGCGTATGCGTTGCCGCTCTCGCTCGCTGGTGTCGCCGTTGCCGTTTACCACAACCTGCTCTACTACGGATTTATCACTTTGGAATTGGCGCCGTGCACTGAGGGCATTCCCTGTAATTCGGTTCAGCTTGAGCTACTGGGGTTTGTTACGATACCACTAATGTCTCTCGGGGCATTTCTCGCCGTCACAGTTTTTCTTATTATCTATAGTAAATATGCGAAATGAACTTAAAATAATGGCCATCATTGTCGCCATCGTAATCGTTGGCGTGTTTATAGGTTCGAGGTACTATCGCAGCTCGATCCAAAGCGGCCCCTCGACAGTGCCTCAAAAAGAGGGGCTCATCCGCGAAGACAGCCCGACGCTCGGCCCGGCGGATGCTAAAGTCACGATTGTCGAGTTTCTCGATCCCGAATGTGAGACGTGCGCGGTGTTCGGCGCGATCGTTAAGAAGATCGTAAAGGACAATGACCCGAACATTCGCCTCGTAATTCGTTACATGCCGCTGCATCCTAACGCTGCTAAGGCGGCGACCTTTGTCGAGGCAGCCGGCGAGCAAGGCAAATATTGGGAGGCTCTTGACCTTTTGTTTCAGAAACAACCTGAGTGGGGCGAGCGGCACGGAGCGCCGCCAAATGCCCCAAAACCTGATATAGACGCGCTCTTTGAAAGATACGCGCAGACGCTCGGCCTCGATCTCAAAAAACTCGAGGCGGCCGTCAAAGAAAATCGCTTTGCGGCCAAGCTCGATCGTGACAAACGCGACGGTCAACGCCTCGGTGTGCGCAAGACGCCGAGTTTCTTTGTGAACGGCAGAGAGCTGACGCGCTTTGGCGAGGCAGAACTCAGGGCTCTGATCGCGGACGAGTTAAAAAAATGAGGACTTGGGACCAAAACCCGGGCAAGTGATCTATGAGTGATTGCTGCGAAAGCGATTGCGGACTTACCCCGGAAAGCGCGGGACAGAGACGAACATTAAGAATCGTATTGGGTATCAATGCGATCATGTTTGTGGTGATAGTAGTATCTGCGTTTGTGGGACATTCGGCGTCGCTGCTGGCTGACAGTCTCGACAATCTCGGCGACGCAATGACCTACGGACTTTCGCTCTTGGTGGTCGCAAAAGGGGCCGAAGCAAAGGCAAAGGTCGCTTTGTTTAAAGGTGCTTTGATCCTGTTGGCCGCGATTGGCATTTCGGGACAGGTCGTTTATAAGATCTTTTTTCCGGTGGTCCCAAGATACGAGATCATGGGTGTTTTTAGCCTGCTTGCTCTCGCTGCAAACTCCGTATGCCTTTTTCTCTTGTGGCGGCATAGGCATGAGGACGTAAACATGAGCTCGGTGTGGGAATGCTCGCGAAACGATATCGCGACCAACCTCTCGGTCTTTGCGGCGGCCGGCGCCGTTTGGTTCTCTGGTGCGGCGTGGCCCGACTTGCTTGTTGCGGTTGGGCTTGTAATTCTGTTGATTCGGTCGGCGGTTCGCGTCAATTCATCTGCGCTGACGGTCCTTCGGGGTGCAAATACGTAAGGAAAAAATGAAGCTGGTTATCTTTACTGCAATTCTATTTCTCTCAATTAGTGCGAGTGTTTTTGCACAGTCGGAAAGAACGATCCGGTTAAAGGGACAGGTCGTCTGCTCGGTTTGCTGGTTCGAGGCCGGCGATCGAAAGAAAGTCCCTTACGGCAATACGGCCGACACGGATTGTGCGATCGATTGCTCTGAGCAAAAAATCCCGCAAGCTCTCGCCGTCGAAGATGAAAAAGGCTTTACGCTTTACACGTTGGAACATGGCGCTTTCAAGCCGTCGGGCCGGGATTTTATCGATCTCGTGCCAAAGATGGTCGAGGTCGAGGGCGAGCTTCGCACCGAAAAAGACAAGAAATTTATAAAAGTAAATTCACTGCGCGTTCTAAAAGAAACACCGGTCAAGCCTGTCCCGGTTTCTGACGACGCTGTGCTCGCTCTAAAAGATCTGACCGG
>JANOGL010000447.1:0-3533 GCA_031405985.1 Acidobacteriota bacterium
GTAGCTTTTTTTCACGCGGGCGACTTCTTCGGGAGTGCCGATGGCGACGATCTTGCCGCCGCCGGAGCCGCCTTCGGGGCCGAGGTCGATGATGTAGTCGGCGCTCTTTATGACGTCGAGGTTGTGTTCGATGACGATGACTGTGTTGCCGGTGTCGACGAGCTGCTGCAGGACGTCGAGCAGCTTGTGAACATCGGCGAAGTGGAGCCCGGTGGTCGGTTCGTCGAGGATGTAAATGGTTTTGCCGGTCGCTCGCTTGCTCAGCTCTTTGGCGAGCTTGATGCGTTGTGCTTCGCCGCCGGAGAGCGTCGTCGACGACTGGCCGATCTTTATGTAACCGAGACCGACATCGAGAAGCGTTTCGAGTATTTTCTTGATCGCAGGAATGTTCTCGAGCAGCGGCAAAGCGTCTTCGATCGTGGTGTCGAGCAGGTCTGCGATCGAGTGGCCTTTGAATTTGACGGCGAGCGTCTCGCGGTTGTAGCGGTGGCCGCGGCACACGTCGCAGGTGACGTAAACGTCGGGCAGGAAATTCATCTCGATGCGTTTTAGGCCGTCGCCCTCGCACGCCTCGCAGCGACCGCCTTTGACGTTGAACGAGAATCTTCCCGCTTTGTAACCGCGCGTACGCGATTCGGGCAGCATCGCGTAAAGATCGCGAAGCGGCGTAAACAAACCGGTAAACGTCGCCGGGTTAGAACGCGGCGTGCGGCCGATCGGCTTTTGATCGATCTCGATGATCTTATCGACGAGGTCGAGGCCGTCGATGCGGTCGTGAGCGAGCGGTTCGCCGCCGACGGCCGATTTGTAAACGTGTTTGTAGAGGGCCGGATAGAGAATTTCCTCGACAAGCGTCGATTTGCCGCTGCCCGAAACGCCCGTGACGACCGTAAACAGCCCGAGCGGAAATTCCGCGTCGATGTTTTTCAGATTGTAACCGCGCGCCCCCTTCACGGTGATTCGGTTGCCGTTTGGCAGACGGCGAAGTTGCGGAACTTCAATCTTCAATTCACCTTTTAGATATTTGCCGGTGAGCGAAGCGGCATTGTTTTCAATGTCTTTTGGTTTACCAACCGCGACGACCTCGCCCCCGTGCGTACCCGCGAGCGGGCCGAGATCGACGACATAATCGGCGTGCTCGATGGTCTCTTCGTCATGCTCGACGACGAGAACTGTGTTGCCGAGGTCGCGGAGCTCGTGGAGCGTTTCGAGCAGGCGTCGATTGTCACGCGGATGCAGGCCGATGCTCGGTTCGTCCAGAACATAGAGCACGCCGCGGAGCTGCGAACCGATCTGCGTCGCGAGCCTGATTCGCTGGCCTTCGCCGCCCGAGAGCGAAGCCGACGGTCGATTCAGCGTCAGATAACCCAAGCCCACCGCGTCGAGAAAGCCCAGACGGTCGTTGATCTCTTTCAAAACGAGACCTGCGATCTTTTGGTCGCGTGCGCCTAGCTTGATCGCAGCAAATTTCTTCGACGAATCCGCGATCGGCAGTTCGGTGTAATCGCCGATGCCCAAACCGGCGACTTTGACGGCGAGGCTATCGGAACGAAGTCGCGCGCCTTTGCATTCGGAACACGCGACGGGCGCGATCAATTCTTCTAGTGCGGCTTTGATCTTTTCGGACGGCGGATTTTCGATACGCTCGCGCATTGCACGCAGAGCACCGCGCCATTCGCGCTCGAATTTGTAATCGCCGTGGCGAAATGTCAGCCGCCGCCTCGTGCCGTTGAAAAACGCATCGCGAACCTCCGGCGGCAGGTCATTGAATGACGTCCGCATCAAGTCATCAAACTCATCGCCGCCGGCCCGATCTTTCGCCTTTTTTTTCTTCCCTTTGCGTCTCTGTGGCTCTGCGGTGAGTTTCTTCGGCGGTTCGAGCTTGTCGCCAACAGTAAATTTCTCGATGATCGCAAGGAGCGCGCTGTGCAGAAAACCCGAGCCCGATTTGTCAGCACCGCCGAGGAACTCCATTTTCGCAGCCTTTTGCGTTGCATCCGTGACGATCTTCGCGGCGTCGATCTCCATCACGGTGCCCAGACCAGCACAACGCTTACAAGCGCCAAATGCCGAGTTAAACGAGAACGAACGCGGCTCGAGCGGCGGGATGTTGATGCCGCAATTGACGCACGCCATTTTCTCAGAGTAAAGCTTCTCTTCGCCATCGACGATCGAGACAAGCACGCCGCCGCCCGTTAGTTTGAGCGCGGTTTTGACACTTTCTGCGAGCCGTTCGCGAACGCCGTCCTTGATGAGCAGGCGATCGACAACGACTTCGATCGTGTGATTTTTGCGTTTGTCGAGCAGAATTTCTTCGTCGAGCTGGCGAATCTCTCCGTCGATGCGGGCACGCGTGAATTCGCGAGCTAATTTTTCGAGCTCCTTCCTAAACTCACCTTTGCGTCCGCGGACAATCGGAGCAAGTATCATCACACGCATCCCGTCGGGCAGTTCGTCGATGCCGGCAACGATCTGATCGACCGTTTGTCGCGTTATCGGTGCGCCGCATTGGTGACAGTGAGGCTGGCCGATGGATGAAAACAGCAAACGAAGAAAATCGTAGATCTCGGTCACCGTGCCGACAGTCGAGCGGGGCGAACGCGAAACAGTTTTCTGCTCGATCGAGATTGCGGGCGAAAGGCCTTCGACACTGTCGACATCTGGTTTTTCGAGTTGATCGAGAAATTGGCGTGCGTAGGCGGACAGCGATTCGACATAGCGACGCTGGCCCTCGGCATAGATCGTGTCAAAAGCCAGCGACGATTTGCCGCTGCCGGACAAACCGGTGATTACGACAAACTTGTCGCGCGGTATATCGACGTTGATGTTTTTGAGATTGTGCTGGCGTGCTCCGCGCACGCTGATTTGTTTAATACTCATTACGGACGCGATTTTCGCAACTAACCGAAACGAGTATTATACCAGCCGATCAGACAAAGTTAAGAACGGCGAAAAGCGAAGCCGTCGCGATAACGATCCAGAGCATCGCACCGAGCAGAAATGGCCGCACACCGACCTTTTTTAGCATTTCACGCGAAAGGCTGAGGCCGATCAGAAAGAGAGTGACCGTGAATCCGGCCTTGGCTAGATTTACTAGCGCATCAAACATGCTTGGCCAGAGAAAGTTCGGTGCGAATGTGCGAATCGTCGCCGCGAGCACAAACAAGAAGATAAACCACGGAATCTTGACGGTTGCTTTGCCGTCCTTTTCTCGAAAAGCGAAGGCCAGCGCAAGAGCGATCGGCGCGATCCACAACGCGCGTGCGAGCTTGACGGTCGCAGCGGTTGTGAGAGCTTCGGCGCCATAAGCCGACGACGCCCCGACCACCGAACTCGTATCTTGAATAGCGATCGCCGCCCACATTCCAAACTGCGCCTGCGACATATCGAGCGCGTGGCCGATCAGTGGAAACGCAAACAGCGCAACTGCATTGAGCACAAAGATCGTTCCCAACGAAACCGACATCTCGTCCTTGTCGGCCTTGATCGCCGGGCCGACCGCTGCTATCGCGCTGCCGCCGCAAATTGCCGTG
>JANOGL010000454.1:0-6448 GCA_031405985.1 Acidobacteriota bacterium
CTCGGCGAGATGAAACCTGATGTCGAATACGAGGTCGTCGTAATTCGGGGCGGTGAAACGTTGACCTTAAAGATCGTGCCGGTCAAGAGGTGACGTCTCGGTTTTTGCGTAAACCGAAATACCACGCCCACCAGATGAAGAGCAATTGCAACGGCACGCGAAAAAGCAGATACGCTGGACCATATTCCATGCCGCTGAAGTTGACGTGTCTAAGACTGCCCGCGATATTTGCGGGCAGAACGGCTATAAAGAAACCGATCAGCATTACGGCGGTAAGACGCGAAGTTCTATTCAATACAAGGCCGGGAACCGCGGCGAGTTCGCAGACGCCTGTGAAATAGACAAGCTCGCGTTTGTATGGAATTACGTCCGGCATCATCTGCGTCATCACCTCGACGCCGGGTGCCGTGAAATGGCTGATGCCTGCCATCAGCATCATTAGCGCGAGCGCGTAACGGCCGATCTGAGAAATGCTAAGTCTGCCGCTTAGAAAAAATCTATTGGCGGCAAAAATTAACACGAATGCTACGATTAGGATAATTAACGGCGCCATAATTAGATATCATCAAGGTGTAATTCGTCATTTTACCACTATGTTGCTTTCAAAAACCGTTTTCGCACTCTCGACGATTCTACTAGTGCTTTCCGGGTTCGGTTGCGAAAAGAGTGATAATAAATCCGTCAATACCACGGTCATAACCCAACCGACCCCGACCCCTACCACGACGGCTGCGCTGCCAAAGGACGGCAATTACAACGCACGCGGCAAGGTAACGAAAATCAACAATGAGCTCGGCAGCGTCGAGTTGGATCACGAAGACATCCCTGGCGTGATGGCGGCGATGCGAATGGAATTTTTTGTGAAAAATAAGGCCGAATTAAAGCCGCTGAAGATCGGCGATCAAGTGGATTTTGTGCTCGAATACAAACACCCGACCGAAACAATTGTCTCGATTAAGAAAGCCAAATGACCCCAATTCCCTTTTGCAAATTTCACGGCTTTGGTAACGATTACATAGTGTTCGAACTTGATGCTGCCCGCAATGCCCAACTGCCGCAACTCGCAATTGCAATGTGCAATCGCAACACAGGTGTCGGGGCTGACGGCATCGCCGTTCTTGTCAGAACCGGGAGTGGTAACGACTGGGTTCCTGAGACATCCGACGCGGACTATTTTTGTGAGATCGTAAATCCCGACGGCAGCGTTGCGGGATTTTCGGGTAATGGCACGCGGTGCGCCGTCGCGTATCTGCATTACAAAAATTTGTGGAGGGACAAACGCCTGCGACTAGCGACACGCAGCGGTATAAAAATTTACAATCTGCTCGAAAACATCGGGGACAGAGAATTTTGGTTCGATGCCGAGATCGGCGAGCCGAAGTTTGCCAGTGATGAGATTCCCGCAATCACAGACTCAAGACGCGACGTCGTCGTAAACGAGCCGATCAATGTCGGCGGCAAACATTACAATTACTCAGCCATTAATGTTGGCAATCCAGTAGCCTGTATTTTCGTTGATGATTTTGACTTCGATTGGCGAACCATTGGGCGCGAGATGGAGACTCACGAAGTTTTTCCAGAGCGTGTGAACATCGTGTTTGTAAAAGTGATTGATAACGAAAACATCGAGATTCGTATTTGGGAACGCGGCGCCGGCGAGACGGCTGCGTCAGGAACGTGTTCGAGCGGCGCGGCGGTGCTGAGCGCGTTTTTACTAAAGACGAAGCGAAGCGTGAACGTTCATTCCGAAGGCGGTGTGACAAAGGTCGTGTGGCGCGATGACCAAAGAATCGTGATCACAGGCTCGGCAACGCTGGCGTTTTGCGGCGAGTGGCCGGTGTGATTTGCTTACTCTGTTGAAATGCTTTCGTCACCGTGAAGAGCGGCGTTGAGCGTGTGCCAGCTAAGCGACGCGCATTTTACGCGCGCCGGGAATTCGATCACGCCGGAAAACACACGTAAACTGCCGAGGTGAGTTTCTTCGGCCTCCGGGTCGAGCGAGCCGGTGACCATGCGGTGAAATTCGTCAAACAACTCCTTTGCCTCGTGGATCGTTCGCCCCTTTACAGCTTGGGTCATCATCGAGGCCGCCGCCTTTGAGATCGCACAGCCCGAGCCTTTGAACGCAATATCCGATACAACATCGCCATCCACCTTAACAAAAACCTGCAACGCGTCGCCGCACAGCGGATTGTTCCCAAGCGCCACATAGCGCGCATCCTCGATCTTGCGAAAATTACGCGGATTCTTGTTGTGTTCTAAAATTGTTTCTTGGTAAAGCTCATTCAACTCGGACATAACTCAATTGTATTATCCGAGCCGACTAACCTCCAATCAGAAGAGGCCGACAACATTCCCATTCTCATCGATATCGATGTGTTCGGCGGCGGGGTGTTCGGGCAGCGCGGGCATGGTTCGCATGTCGCCGCAGACAGGGTAGATAAATCCGGCGCCGACGCTGGCGCGAACCTCGCGAACGGGGAAGGTAAAGTCGGTCGGAGCTCCTTTTAGCGTCGGGTCATGACTCAGGCTGAGGTGAGTCTTTGCCATGCAGATCGGAAGATTACCAAAACCGTTTGCCTCGTACGACGCTATCTGCTCGCTTGCCTGCGAGGTGTAGCTGACATCTTTCGCGCCATAAATTTTTGTCGCGATGGTTTCGATCTTTGCCTTGATCGGCTGGTCGAGTTCGTAAAGGAATTTGAATTCATGAGGCTGATTCGCGGCGTCGATGACCATTTCGGCAAGCGCGATCGCGCCTTTGCCGCCATCGGCCCAGTGCGTCGAGACGGCGGCGCCGAGCGCGCCCGATTCGATGGCGATGCGTTTTACAGCCTCGATCTCGTCAGCGTGGTCACTCTCAAACGCATTTATCGCGACGACGGGCGTTACGCCGTGAAGTTTTACATTCTCGATCTGTTTTCTCAGGTTCGAGGCGCCGGCCTCGACGTCCGCCACGTTGTTCTCAAGCATTTCGGGCGGCAGAGCTTTACCGGCGACGATCTTGTATTTTCCACTGTGCGACTTTAAAGCCCTGATCGTCGCAACGATCACGCAGGCGTCGGGCTTGAGCCCGCTGTAACGGCATTTGATGTTAAAGAATTTTTCCGCGCCAATGTCGGCGCCAAAACCCGACTCCGTCATCAGATAATCGGCCGTTTTTATGCCGATCAGGTCGGCGAGAATGCTGCTGTTGCCATGCGCCACGTTTGCAAACGGGCCTGCGTGAACAAGAGCAGGTGTATTCTCGAGCGTCTGCATGATCGTCGGGCGAATCGCGTCGCGCATTAAAACGGTCATCGCTCCGGCGGCGCCGATCTCATCAGCCGTAACGGGCTTTTTGTCGTGCGTGAGGCCGACGACGATGCGGCCAAAGCGCTTTCTCATATCTTGCAGTGACGTCGTCAAGGCAAGTATCGCCATCACCTCGGACGCGACCGTAATATCAAAACCTGTCTCGCGCGGAATACCGCCTTCCATACGGCCACCGAGACCGACGATTATTTTGCGGAGCGCCCGGTCGTTGGTGTCGACGACGCGCTTCCACGTGATGCTATGAGGGTTGATGTTAAGCGGGTTGCCGCGAAGAAGCTTGTTGTCGACCATCGCCGCAAGTAGATTGTTTGCAGCGGTTACCGCGTGAATGTCGCCCGTCAGGTTCAGATTGAAGGTCTCCATCGGCACGACCTGCGCATAGCCGCCGCCGGCCGCGCCGCCCTTGATGCCAAAGGTCGGCCCCTGCGATGGCTGGCGCAAACTTACGACCGAACGTTTGCCGAGATGCTTCATCGCCTCACCGAGGCCGATCAGCGTCGTCGATTTCCCTTCACCCAGGGGTGTCGGCGTGATCGCCGAAATGTCTATATACTTCGCATTCGGCCGGTCTTTTAGACGTTCCAGAACGTCCAGCCGAACCTTTGCAATATAGGGGCTGCCGTAAATGTCGATGTCGGCGGCGCCGAGCCCGAGTTGCTCCGCAATCTCAGTGACCGGACGCAGGTTTGCGTGTTGGGCTATGTAAAGATCCGAATACATCTGCAATATTATCCGCTACGGCCGATTTGGTGTTAAGTGACTGCGCTCACAAGCGCGGAGTTAAATGTCGGTGCTACGCGAATACTTCAATTACCTTCTGCACCGCGTCGGCAAGTTTTTCGACTTCTTGCCGAGTATTATAAAACGCGAAGGATGCGCGCGCAGTCGCAGGCACGTCAAAAAACTGCATCACCGGCTGCGCGCAATGATGGCCGGCGCGAACGGCGATGCCCTGCTGATCGAGAATCGTGCCGATGTCGTGCGGATGAATGCCGTCGATAGTGAACGACAGAACGCTCGCTTTTTTTGCCGCCGTACCGATGATCTTGACCTCGGGAATATCGGCTAGCCGTGTGGTCGCGTACTCGAGCAACTCATGTTCGTATGCGGCAGCGGCTTCGAAATCAATTGCGTTGATGTAATCAATGGCGGCACCGAGACCGATGCCGGCCGCGATTGCGGGCGTGCCGGCCTCGAACTTTTCGGGTATCGGCGCAAAAGTCGTCCCCTCAAAACTGACAGTGCGGATCATGCCTCCGCCGGTTTGATACGGCGGCATCGCGTCCAGCCATTTCCGCTTGCCGTAAACGATACCAACGCCGGTGGGCGCGAACATTTTGTGCGCCGAAAACACATAGAAATCTGCATCCAGATCCTGCACATCAACCGGAAAGTGCGGCACGCTCTGCGCGGCATCAATGCAAACGGGTACGCCAAATTTGTGCGCCGTCGCGATCATCTCTTTGATCGGATTTACTGTTCCAAGCGAATTTGAAACATGGGACAAGGCGACGATCTTTGTGCGCGTCGTTAGCAGATTTTCGTATTCGTCGATGATTAGCTCGCCACTTTCGTTCATCGGAATGACCTTAATCCGGCACCCGCGTTCCTCGGCAACGATCTGCCACGGAATAATGTTCGAGTGATGCTCCATTTGCGAGACGAGTATCTCGTCGCCTTCACCGACAAATTTTTTGCCGTAGCTTTGCGCAACGAGATTTATGCCCTCAGTCGTGCCGCGAACAAAAATACACTCTTTGACATCCGGCGCATTGATAAAGCGTTTTACCTTTTCACGCGCAGCTTCGTACGCCGTCGTCGCATGTTGCGATAGATAATGCACGCCCCGATGAATGTTCGAGTGCTCCTCGGCTAGATACTTCGAGGTGCGGTCAATCACTTGTTGAGGAACCTGCGACGAGGCCGCGTTGTCGAGATACACGAGCGGTTTGCCATTCACTGTTTGCGACAGCACCGGAAAATCTCTTCTTACTTTTTCAACGTCCCAGTTGCTCATTGTTTTTACAGCGGTCATGTTTATCCCTTAGCAGCCGCGATGGCCTTCGATTTTGCAGTTATCGGAGCAGCCGGTTTTGACTTGGCTTTTTTCTCTTCGCGTTCGATGTATTCCAGTAAAGCGGTCTCGATAACTGCGGCGCGACGATGCTTTTCGCCCGCGATCTCATCAATTTTGGCCAATATTTTTTCTTCAATTATCAACGAAGTTCGTGCTCTCATAATTTTAACCTTCCAATTTTGTATTCAGCCGATTCAGTACGGCCTTATCAAGTTCGTTTTTTATCTCCTCGATCCCGATCTTATTAATTATCTCCTCCGCAAAACCGTATGTTAGCAAATTGCGTGCGAGCGCCTCAGGCAAGCCGCGTGTCAGCAGGTAAAAAAGCTCTTCTTCCTCAAGCTGCCCGACCGTTGCGCCGTGCGCGCATTTTACGTCGTCGTTAAAGATCTCGAGCTGCGGTTTTGTATCGACACGCGCGTCGTTCGACAGCAGAAGGTTTTTGTTCGACTGCTGCGCGTCGGTGCCGTGCGCGTTTTCGCGAACAAAAACTTTGCCGTTAAATACGCCTCGCGATTTGTCATTTAGCACGCCCTTATATGACTGATGCGAAATGCAATTCGGCACCATGTGATCGATGATCGAGTGTGTGTCGCTGTGCTGCTCGCCGCTTAACATATAAAGCCCGTCAACAAACGCCTCACCCCCGGGGGCTGTAAATTTCACCTCAATGTCGTGTCGTGCCAACGCGCCGCCAAGATTGATATTTGTCGAATCGTAACGGCTGCCGCGGCCGAGCGATACTTCGGTAACGCCGTAATTAAACGCCTCGGCTGAATCTTTTTGTACGCGGTAATGCGTCAGATTTGCATTCTCTTCGACGATGATCTGGACAGCGGCATCTGTAAAACTTCTCGACCCGGAGTCATAAGTTTCGACGATCGTCGCTTTGCTTCCGGCCTCGGCGATCACGACGAAGTGCGGAAAGATCGCGGCGCCGTCATCCGCAGCAAAATCGATCTCTATCGGCTTATCGACCGACGTTTCCTTCGGAATTCTAACAAGATGAAACTCCCCAAACGCCATATTCAGCGCCGTAAATCCGTTGCGTTGGTA
>JANOGL010000474.1:0-5864 GCA_031405985.1 Acidobacteriota bacterium
GCGGACGAATCCCTTCTTCGCATCGAGCTGCGCTTTATAATCCATGTGCTGCATGTCGCAGCCGCCGCATTTGCCATAAAGCTCGCACTCCGGCAACACGCGTCGCGGTCCCGAGCGGGTAACTGAAACGATGTCAGCAAAGGCCGTGCGCTTTTTTATCTCGCGAATTGCAACGCGCAATTCATCGCCCGGCGACGCGAGCGGTACGAGCACCGTGAGGTTCTCGGCAAACGCGAGGCCGAGACCGCGCGGCACGATCTTCTCGATAGTGACGTCGAGCACGTCGCCCTTTGTATAGTGTTTGGTCAATGCCTTTCTTATGTATCACAAAACGTGGGCGAAACAAACTTTGGGTTTTGCTAAAGATAAAATAAACTCAGTCGGGGAATTCCGGCTTCCTCGCGAATGCGTTTTAGCAGCATGAGGTCGTAAGTATTTTTGTAGGCGTCCTTTTCCATCTCCGCTTTGTAGGCACCAATCTGGCTGGCGATTTCTTTCTCCAGCGTCATTAATTGTGTCTTATCCCAATTCGCGAGCAGTGAGCGGTCGAGCAGTTTCTCGATGTCGCCAAGCGTTTTGTCAACCGTTTCGACATCGCCGGTCATGTCGTCACGAAGAGCTCCGAGACGTGCGATCGCGCGTGAGATGTCTTCGGTCAATTCCGGATACGTGACTGCTTTTAGCGTTTCGATCGAGCCGGTGATGTGCGCAGCGATGTCGTCTTTTGAAAATGCAGCAGTGCTGTCGGCCAGATCGTCGTTAGATTTGCCAACCTGCGACTTGAGCCATTCGTTGTATTGAGACTCGATTTCTTCGCGACAATAAAACAAGGTTTTGATCGAACGCGTGCCAACCGGCTGTCGATCGTAAACGTCAAACACCGATTCTATCGAGCGAATAACAATGTGCAGTGGAATGCCGCGCTCCTTCCAACCGTCGATCAACGCCCAATCTAGCGGGCTCAAGAACAAATGCTTGCCGCGTCGGCGGACGAACGTGTCCTCAATCTCTGTGAAGTAATTGTAGTAATTCACCCGCGCTATTTTACATGCGGTCTGAAGCGCGGTCTAACTGAAGATGTTGCGAACCTTGTCCATCAAAGATTCGTCGGCAAAATCGGCATCCTCGATCTCGGCAAGCTGTTCGAGTAAATTGCGCTGTTCTTTTGTAAGCGACCTTGGCGTGACGAGCGTGACTGCGACGAACAGATCGCCGTGACCGCGACCGCCGAGGTTTGGCATTCCCTTACCCTTGATCGTGAAAACAGTGCCGGTTTGGGTTCCGGCTAGAACTTTTATTTGTTCTTCGCCGTCAAGCGTTCTGACCGTAATGTCTGCGCCGAGTGCGGCTTGCGCGAAACTTATCGGAACCGCTGAATAAAGATCGGCGCCTTGTCGCTCGAACTGAGCGTGCTCGGCGGTATGCAGCACGATGTAAAGGTCGCCCGATGGCCCGCCGCCGATGCCAGCTTCACCCTCGCCGTTTACCCGAAGTCGCGAACCCGTGTCGACGCCAGCGGGAATCTTGATCTCGATTGTTTTTTCTTTTTCAACGCGGCCGGCACCGTGACAAGTTTTGCACGGAGTGCGAATGATCTGCCCTTTGCCCTGACAATTTGCGCAGGTGCGCATAACGCTAAAGAAGCCTTGGCTATAACGCGTCTGGCCGCTACCGCTACAGCTCACACACGTCTCTGCCGTCGTACCTTTTTCGGCGCCGGCTCCGTCGCATTCGCCACACTTTTCTAGTCGCGGTATACGAAGTTTCTCGTCTTTACCGGTCGCGGCGTCTTCAAGGGAAATTTCAAGATCGTAACGAAGGTCGGCCCCGCGTTGAACGGTCGTGCGGCGCGAGCCGCGTCCACCAAACATGTCGCCAAAACCAAAGATGTCGAAGATGTCTTCAATATTCGAGAAACCCGGATCGTTGCCAAATCCGCCCGCTCCGGCTCCGACGCCTTGATGGCCGAATCGGTCGTAAGCCGCGCGCTTTTGCGCATCGGACAGAACGGCATATGCTTCGGCTGCTTCCTTAAATTTTTCCTCAGCAGCGGTGTCTCCGGGATTTTTGTCCGGGTGATGCTGAACTGCCAGCGCGCGATATGCGCGCTTGATCTCGACCTCAGTCGATGTGCGCGTCACGCCCAGAACTTCGTAATAATCTTTCTTCGCCATTTACTTTCGCAAAAAGCGTCAGTCCAAACTGTTGAACTGACGCTTCTATATTTTGCGATAAACGAGTTATTTTCTCAAGCCTCAGCCATCGACAGCATTGTAGCAGTGATGCGGTTGGCCGCGCTTTCGACATTGCCGAGCTGCTGTTTGACCTCGTGAAGATTGGTCGATAGGACTGCGTTTTCGGCTTCGTTGAGAATGCCGTTGATCGACTGCTGATCTTCAAGTTCGAACGCCTTGCCCATCTCGGCCATCGCCTTACGGGCGTTGCGAATGAGTGTGTCGAGTTTGTTGCGCTCGGAGATCAGTTCTTTTTCGTCGCGGTCTTTTTCGATCGAAGTTTCGGCTTCGATGATGAGACGCTCGATCTCGTCAGGCGCCAAGCCCGACGAAGGCGTGATCTGCACGGCCTGTTCGAGGCCGGTCATTTTGTCCTTTGCCGAAACATTGACGATACCGTTCGCGTCGATCTCAAAACTGACATCTACCTGCGGTACGCCACGCGGCGCCGGCGGGATGCCGACGAGCTCAAACTTCGCCAAGCTACGGTTCGCACTTGCAATCTCACGCTCACCTTGGAGAATGTGAATTTCCACCGACTGCTGATTATCGACAACGGTTGTGAACGTCATCGTATTCTTTAGCGGAATTGTCGAGTTGCGGTTGATGATTTTCACAAACAGGCCGCCGCGCGTTTCGCAACCGAGACTAAGCGGCAGCACGTCGAGCAGGACGATATCTTTGACGTCTCCGGTGAGCACGCCGCCCTGAATTGCAGCGCCCATCGCGACTACTTCGTCAGGATTGATCTCGGCGGACGGCTCTTTGCCGAAAACTTCGGTAACGGTTTTTGTGATGATCGGCGAACGCGTCTGACCGCCGACGAGAATTACTTTGTCGATGTCCGCGGGTTGTAGTTTCGCGTCCCATAGAGCTTTTTGGCACGGCTCGACCGACGATTCGACCAGATCGGCGACAAGTTCCTCAAATTTTTCGCGAGTGAGCGTTATGTTAATGTGCTTCGGGCCCGACGGGTCCGCTGCGATAAACGGCAAGCTGATGTTCGTCTCGGTCACGCTCGACAGTTCGCATTTAGCTCGCTCGGCAGCTTCTTTTAGACGCTGCAACGCGAGACGATCGCCTTTGAGGCCAATCCCGTTTTCGGTACTAAAAGTTTCGACTAGCCACTCGATAATGCGCTGGTCAAAATCTTCGCCGCCGAGAAATGTGTTGCCCGACGTCGAGAGAACTTCGAACACGCCGTCGTTGATCTCGAGAATCGAAATATCGAATGTCCCGCCGCCGAGGTCATAAACGGCTATCTTTTCGCTCTTGTTCTTGCCGAAACCGTATGCGAGCGCGGCGGCTGTCGGCTCGTTGATGATGCGTTCGACTTCAAGACCGGCGATCTTGCCTGCGTCACGCGTCGCCTGACGCTGCATGTCGTCGAAGTAAGCCGGCACAGTGATAATCGCCTCGTCGATCTTGTCCCCGAGGAATTCTTCGGCGGCGAGCTTCAGTCTCTGCAGCACGATCGCCGAAATCTCCGGCGGGCTGTAAATGCGGTCAAGTACTCGAATATGGGCGTCGCCATTTGGCGCCTTAACGATCTCGAACGGCACGGTCTCGCGCATCTTTTCGACTTCTGGGGAATCAAACTTGCGGCCGATCAGACGTTTGACCGCATACAGAGTGTTAGCCGCGTTCGTCACGGCCTGACGCTTTGCGATCTGGCCGACGAGCCTTTCGTCTTTATCCGTAAAACCGACGACCGACGGCGTTGTGCGGCCGCCTTCTCTGTTCGAAATGATTTGCACTGTGCCGCCTTCGAGTACCGCAACGCAGCAGTTCGTCGTGCCAAGGTCAATACCAATTACTTTGCCCATAGTTTTAGTTTCCTTAAATTTTTGTCAGGTGAGGAAGGAGGCTATTCAGCTTCTTTTGACGAAGCATCCGGGGACGCGGCAGTGCCGTCTGGGAATTCAAACTCGTTAAGTCCGTCGAGTAAATCGATTTCGCTAACGGTTTCTTCTACCGGTACAGCTTCGACAATGGGCACAACTTCGCTCGATGGCTGCGATGATTGCAGTGATTTTGTAACCTTCACCATCGAATGGCGAATCACCTTGTTGCCGATGCGGAAACCGCGAAGCATCTCTTCGGAGATCGTGTTCGGGGCGATTTCGTCGCTTTCGACAATCGCAACCGCCTCGTGAAAGACTGGATCGAATGTCTCGCCGACTGTCGATATAGGCGAAACGCCCATCTCCGAAAGAACTTCGTTGACTTGCTGATTTACAAGGATGATGCCCTCGTAAAACTGCTGAAATTCGGGCGAGCGTGTCGAAGTCGAACTTTCTGCTGCTGCGAGAGCACGGTCCAGATTGTCGAGCACGGGCAGCATCTGCGTGGCGAGATTCGCAAGCTGGTCGATGAACGAACCGCGACGTTCGCGGTCGATGCGGTACTTGAAATTCTGAAAATCCTTGAGTCTCCGGTCGCTGTTCTCCTGAGTTTCGTCGCGCTCCATTCTGAGTTCCGTGATCCGGGCCTGAAGCTTTTCAACTTCCTGCTCGAGTTCGTACGCGCGCGTTTTCGAAACCCGCGGAACAGCTTTTTGCTCGACTTTATTCACGGACGGGGCCGCGAGAGGCGCAACTTTGATCTCCTCGGCAACAAATACCGGCACGTCGTCCGCGTCGAAATCAGTTTCTTCGATCTCAATGGAAAGATCGGCGGTTATGTGGAGATCGCGCTCTTTGGCCTCGAGTTCCTTAATAAAATCGTCGACCGACCCGGATGAATCTATGTCGAGTTCTTCGAGTTCGCTCTCAGGTTTTGTGATTTGTTCTTCGGGATTCATGCTTTTGCAGATGTGGGCCTGAAGCCGGGCCTAGTTTTTTTCGATGTCTGACGACATCATTTTTTCAAGTGTGCGGGCGACATAGCTGACGATCGAGATCATTCGCGCGTATTCGATCCGCGTCGGGCCAAGCACGCTGAGCGTGCCGACCGCGGAACTGTTGCCGATACGGTAGGGAGCCGAGATCAGCGTGCAGTTTTGCAGCGTTGGCGTGCGATTTTCGGTGCCGATGACGACCTGAACCTCACCCTTCGCCGCTATATCGCGCTCTATGCATTCTGTCAGGATCTGCATAAGGCGTGACTTTTCGCCGATCGTGTGCAAGAGGCCACGAAGGCGTTCGAGGTCGGCGAAATCGCTTTTTGTGAGAATATTCGACGTGCCGTCCACGAAAACTTCGCCCAGCCCATCCTCGTTCTCAATACTCTGAGAGCAAAGAATTACGGCTGTTTGAAGCAGGTTGTCAAACAAGGCCTTTTCCTCGTGCATAAGAAGCAAAATCTCCGCACGAATCTCGGCCAGGCTCTTTCCCACAAACTCCGCGTTCAGATAATTCGCGGTACGTTCCAGTTCCTCGCGTGCGAAGGTCACGTTCAGCCGAATAATCTTGTTGTGCACAATATTCGGTGCCGAGACCAACACTACGAGAATTCTGTTGTCAGAAAGATTGACAAACTCGATATGCTGCAGACGATCACTCGCCAAACTCGGCGAGACAACGATGCCCACATTATTAGAAAGAGCAGAGAGCAGATGCGAGGTCCGCTCCATTAATCTGTCTGGTGTTTCAGCGTTTATCTGCGAATTCAGGCCATACTCCTCGCTGA
>JANOGL010000487.1:0-5448 GCA_031405985.1 Acidobacteriota bacterium
CGATAGAGAACGCTCGCGGCGGCTATGACGCGAATAACGCGGCGTATTTTCAGCAAGGCTACGACGACGGCTTTAACAACCGATCGCGACAATACGACGTGCCGCTTGGCAATACTCCGCCGACATATCCTCCAACCTATCCGCCGTATCCGGGCCCGGGCAACATGACCGGCACGGCTTACTGGAACGGTCGCGTCGATGATCGCGCGAATATCATAATTCGCGGCAGCACGATCTACGCAGAGAATGTCAGCGGCAATCAGACAACTACGTCGTCGCAGAATATGACCGGCTCGTTGTCGCGTCGCACGACGAACATAACTGTTCGCAAGCGAGACGGCCGAGGCAGCGTGTCGATCATTCAGCAGCCGAATCGCTTAAATAATTTTACGGCGATCATTCAGATTCACGATCCGAAAGGCGGCTCGAGCAACTATAAGATCGAGGCCGCGTGGGCCGGCGCCGGAAATGTCGAAGAGCCGTATCAAGCCGGCAGCGTTAGTTGGCGAGGGCGCGTAGACCAAACTGCGAATATCGTTATCTCAGGCAGCGATGTGCAATCGCAGGACGCGGCTGGCACAGGACTGTGGAGCGTCTCGCACAATATAAACGGCTATCTCGCACGCCGTCCGGGCTCAGTCTCGGCGACTAAGCGCCGGGGCCGCGGCACGGTCACCGTGCTGCAACAACCGACGTGGGAAAATGATTTCACCGCGATCATTCAGGTCTTTGACCCGAGCGGCGGAGCTGATAATTACGAAGTCGATATTTCGTGGTAGATATGTGTCAGTAGCTATGTGTCAGTAGCCCGCAGGTAAGTAAGGGTTCCGACGACGCCAAAGGAGCCCGTACTTACGTGCGGGCTACTGACACAAACATCGCCCGGAAAACCGGCAGCCCTTTTGCCTCGACAGCTTTTTCGCGCTCGGTCTTTATTGCAAAAGCCTTGACCTCAGTTTCTGTAATTCGCTTCTCTGCTCGAAACAGTTCGAACATCTCCTCCGCTAAAAACCGAATATCGGTCTGCACAAAAATCTCGCCGCCGACGCCGAGTCTGCCGATGACTGTTTCGACAAGTTCACGGGTTACCATTCGACGCTTTGCGTGTTTCTTTTTAAACCACGGATCGGGAAATTGAATTGTGACCATCTGCAAAGTGCTCGTTGGAATATCGCCGAGCAATCTGCCGAGCCATAACATCGCGTTGCAAAATTCATAATGAAGATTATCAAAACCTGCCTCGCGTCCGAGACGATTTGCCTCGTCGACGAGCGGTTCGCGGATCTCGACGCCGAGATAATTCCACTCAGGCTGCGCTTCAGCCATTCGCAACAAAAATCTTCCGCGTGCACAGCCGATATCGAGCAACAACGGTTTTGCAGGTTCCGCAAATACAGCCTTTAAGTCAATCGGCTGCGGTTCCGGCCGATAGTACGCCGAGAGCGGATTTACGTGTTGATGAACGCGGACACGGGCCATTTATCAGACGATTCGCAAAATAAGCAAAATACTAAAAATACAAGTCGCCTCGTAAATCCCGACGGCGGCGACACCGGCAGCCTCTACTGTCGGACTTGCTTCGCGCGGGTCAGTGTGTTCGTCAGTTGGGATCTGAAGCAGACCATAAACGGCGCCCGTAGCTAAGCCTCCGATGTGAGCAAAATTATCGATGACGTTATAAAGCACAAGGCCGTAGATCAACATAAATCCAATGTTTATAAGCAGACTCTTTCGAAATTCGGCTGAAATAAACTGCCTTCGGCGAAACGCGTAAATCAGCAGATAACCGATTATCCCGACGATGCCGCCCGACGCACCAACAGAGATGCCGCCAGGCAAAAATATCAAGCTCAAAACACCACCGCCTAGAGCCGACAACAAAAACACGATTGCAAGATGAGCTCGATTTGAGAGCATCTCGACAATGCTCCCAAAACTGTAAAACGCGTAGCAGTTCATCGCCACGTGCAGCACACTGCCGTGCGTTGCTGCGCCGGTCAATATTCGCCAATACTCGCGGCCGTTGATGAATGCAGCTTTATCAAAGCCAGCATTTTCGATCGACGCGGCAAGCCCCGTTCCCAACTGAACGATTGCGACAGCGACAATTGACCCGATCAGAATGTACGTGTACAAAGGCGGATTTGGGCGAGCGATTTCACCGTTCACCTCGCCGGCTGGTACAGACTCAGATTCGTCGTCGGGTTGGTATTGCAGAGACATGTCTTAAACTACATCGCCAATCCGCCGTCGGCTTGGATGACCTGGCCCGTGATATAGCGTGCAGAATCTGAGAGCAGAAAACACACGATGTCGGCGATCTCCTGAACGCTGCCGAGCCGCGCTAATGGAATCGACGCCAAGATCTTTTCGCGGAATTCGGCGTTCATATCCTGCGTCATTTCCGTTTCGATCATTCCCGGCGCAAGCGCGTTGACCGTGATGTTGCGGCTCGCGACTTCTTTTGCCAAAGATTTTGTCAGGCCGATCATGCCGGCCTTCGACGCAGAGTAATTCGACTGGCCCAACATACCGACGACGCCAGAAACGGACGAAATATTTAGTATCGAACCGCCGTTCTCGTTCTTCATCATCGGCCGCAGAACCGCTTTGCTAAAATTCCACGCTCCCTTCAGATTTGTGTCGATCACAGCGTCCCAATCTTCTTCCTTCATCCGCAAGATCAGCTGATCGCGCGTGATGCCGGCATTATTCACCAGGTAGTCGACCGTGCCAAACGCTTCTTTTACCTGCCCAACAAACTCCGCCGCGGCTTCGGTGTTTGCGACATCGCATTGCGCAGCAATCGCCTTAACGCCGAGCGATTCGACCTCAGACTTCAAAGCCTCGGCCTCGTCCGCGCTCTTTGAATAATTAAATGCCACATTCGCACCACGTCGGGCAAGCTCTACGACTATTGCCTTTCCGATGCCGCGCGTTCCGCCCGTTACGATTGCACATTTCCCGTCAAACTGTTTTCCACTCATTGTTGTATTGATTCTAGGTTTGCTCAGCCGCGCAGTCAAAACGGCGCGCGATTGGACTACGAAACGATTTTTCCTTAACATCCATTGCATGAAAAAATTTGCAGCCGTCGCTCTGCTCGTTTGTGTTGTTGCATCGTCCTTAGCTGCGCAGTCGGTTTCGTTCGTCATCAAAAATGCGAACGTGATCGACGGCAGCGGAAAAGCCGGGGTTATCGGCGACGTTCGTATCAAAGGCGATAAAATTGTGAAGATCGGCGCGATAAAACCTGACAAAAACGAAATCGTCATCGACGCCAGCGGCCTCGTGCTCGCGCCGGGTTTTATCGATATTCATAACCACAGCGAATCGGGTTTGCTCCGCGAGGGTTCGGCCGCGAATCAGGTTTCGCAAGGCATTACGACCGTGCTCGTCGGGCCGGACGGCGGCGGGCCGTGGCCGATAAGCGACTACTTTGCAAAGCTTGACGGCAAGATCGCGGTGAATGTCGGCGCTTTTGTCGGTCACGCGACGGTTCGCGAACTGGTTTTGAAAAATGATTACCAACGCGCCGCGACCGCAGACGAGATCGCAGCGATGGTCAAGCTCGTCGAACAAGGCATGAAAGACGGAGCGTTCGGCCTCTCAAGCGGGCTTGAATACGACGTCGGTTTTATGGCGACGACCGAGGAACTTATCGCACTTGCAAAACCCGCGGCCAAACATCATGGGATTTACATGAGCCACATTCGTGACGAGGAAGAAGGCTTTCGTGCCGCTATGGAGGAGGCGATTCGCATCGGCCGCGAGGCGAAGCTGCCCGTGCAGATCTCGCACATAAAGATGGGCAACCGTAACGTCTGGGGCAAATCCGCCGAGGCGATCTCGCTGATCGAGGCCGCTCAAAATACCGGTCAGGACGTGACCGCCGACGCTTATCCATACACGGCCTGGGCCTCGACGATTACGGTTCTCGTTCCCTCGCGTCGTCACGAAGATCGCAAGGAAATCGAAATCGGTCTCGCAAACGTTGGTGGCGCGGATAAAGTTCTAATCACCAGTCACGCGGCAAACCGCTCGTACGAAATGAAAACAATGGCCGAGATCGCGGCGTCGAAAAACATTTCACCCGTCGATCTGTATATCGAGATCGTGAAAAACGGTGGAGCGGGCGTAGTCTGCAATTCGATGAGCGAGACGGACGTAAAAGCGTTCTACACGCGGCCGTGGGTCATGATCTCAAGCGACGGCGGCATCGGCAGCCGACATCCGCGCGGCACGGGGACGTTTACGCGTGTGTTGGGTAAGTTTGCGCGTGAGGACAAATGGTTAACGCTTGAAGACGCAGTTCGCAAAATGACCTCGATGCCCGCAAAACGTCTTGGTTTGAAAGACCGCGGCCTTATCAAAAAAGGCATGAAAGCCGATCTCGTTTTATTCGATCCGACAGCAGTCATCGACAACGCAACTTTCTCCGACCCGCAGAAAATCTCGAGTGGCATCAAGTCAGTTTTTGTAAACGGCGTGAAGGTTTGGGATGTCGGAAGCGTGACAGGTAATCTACCCGGAGCTATTCTGCTGAGACAGCAATAAGACTATTTCGGAGATGTAGAATGTTTGTAATTGTAGCCATAGCGCGCAGAAGTCGTTTCAAGTTCTCGTTCTGCCTCATTAAACAATTTAGTCTTTGGGTCACCTTGGTAAGTCACAGTATCCTCAAAACGATTGACTTCACAACCAAACAAAGCTACTTTCTTAAACGATACTTGGAAATCATCTGGTGTTTTAGATAAATCCATCTTGCCAATCTTCGCACATCGGTCCTTCAATAAGCTCATGTCTTGTTGGAACGAATCCAGTCTTTTCTCCTTGTGCACTTGCTTCATGGACGAGATGTAATCTTTGTTTATTTGGTCGTATTGATCTAAAACTAGTTTAATCTCCGTAGCTGGACTGCTACAGCTGAAATTGCCCAAACACAAGAAAAGCAGCAGTGTGATTGCGAGTTTGTTGCTTGTAAGTATCATTATGTGAATTGAAGGTTACAATCCTTCCCTAAACACTAAGACAATTCCGCTGAATCTCGAACAACCTATTAATCCCCGTATTCGCGAGGACGAGCATCTCGTCCATTTGCTCGCGTGAAAACGGCTCGCGTTCGGCGGTGCCTTGCAGTTCGATGAATTTGCCGGTGCCGGTGCAGACGACGTTCATATCGACGTCGGCTTCGGAGTCTTCGGCGTATGCGAGATCGAGGATCGGCGTGCCGTCGATAATGCCGACGCTCACGGCGGCGACTTCGCTGAGGATCGGATTTTGCTTTATCGTGCCCTGTTTTACTAGCTTTCGACACGCGAGTGCGAGCGCGACATACGCGCCCGTGATTGACGCGCAGCGCGTGCCGCCGTCGGCCTGAATCACATCGCAGTCGAGATAAATTTGTCGTTCGCCAAGCAGTTTGTTATCGACAACGGCACGCAAGCT
>JANOGL010000494.1:0-2919 GCA_031405985.1 Acidobacteriota bacterium
GATCGAGCGGGTCGGGGCGCGCAGCCTCACCATGAAGGCCAGGAGCCTCGGGGACGAGATCGTTCCGTTCTGCTGTGCGCGGCGACGAATACCGAACTGCACATCGTCGGTGTGACGGGTTTTCGAATGGACGACCGTGAACTGAAACGCTCGGGGCTCGACTACTGGGACGAGGTAAAACTGCATCGTCACGTCGATCTCGACGAACTTTATGCCGCGTTGCCCGAATCGCGGTTTGTATATTTAACGACAAAAGCAACGCGGTCATACACGGACTTTGAATTTAATGAGAACGACTGTCTCGTCTTCGGCCCTGAAACACGCGGCCTGCCCGAAAAGCTCCTTCAAGATAATTGGGACAACTGCCTCACGATACCCATGCGGAATGAAAACGTTCGCAGCCTCAACCTCGCAACCAGCGTCGGCATCGTTCTTTACGAGGCGATCCGACAAACCAATCGCCTTTGAAATTTGTTTAATAAATGCGGATGATATGCCCGTTGATCCTACTCTCAACACTGCGAATATAGCCATTGACGACACGATCCATCGATACAGTGTCATAGCCGGGAAAGACGCCTTCGTACTTTTCGACAGAATCTTTGACAAGTGTCGGACAGACAACATTGACGCGAAGACCACGCGGCAATTCGAGCGCGGCGGCACCCGCAAAACTGTTCACCGCGCCATTTACAAGCGCTAACGCCGACGAGCCGACGACAGGTTCGTCGGCTAGAATACCGGTGGTCAAAGTAAACGAACCGCCATCGTTGATGTAATTTTGCCCGATGCGAACTAAATTAACCTGCCCCATCATCTTGCCGCGAATGCCGATATAAAAATCTTCTTCAGTAAGCTCGTCAAATGCCCCGAACTTCGCCGGCCCCGCCGCGCAGATCACGGCGTCGATGTTTTTGACGGTCTGATACATCTTCCCCATCGAAGCTGCGTCGGTAATATCGACTTGCATCTCCGCGCCGCTGCGGCTGGCTCGCACGACCTCATGCTTCTTTGAAAACGCATTGTAAATCCGCTTGCCTATGGTGCCGCTAGCACCGATGAGTAGTATTTTCATTATTTCTCTGCGTCCTCTGCGATCTCTGCGTTTAAGAAACATGTTACCGCAGAGGACGCTGAGAACGCAGAGACAACCTATCAAAATTGCCTTTACTCACCGAATCCGTCATTATTACCGTTTGCTCTGAGCAATGAAATTCACACTATGATCACCGCAGACAAGATTCGCAACATCGCAATTATCGCACACGTTGACCACGGCAAGACGACGCTCGTGGACGCGATGCTGGCACAATCAGGGACGCACCGCGACAACGAAACGGTTGTCGATCGCGTGATGGACTCGATGGATCTCGAGCGCGAACGCGGCATCACGATCATGGCGAAGAACACGTCCGTTCGCTATGGCGACTATAAGATCAACATCCTCGATACGCCGGGCCACGCTGATTTTGGCGGCGAGGTTGAACGTGTTTTGAAGATGGTCGACGGCATCGTCCTGCTCGTCGACGCAGCGGAAGGCTGTCTGCCGCAAACTCGTTTTGTTTTAAGAAAAGCACTCGAATTGAAACTCCCGGCAATCGCACTCGTCAACAAGATCGACCGTCAGGATTCGCGGCCTGAGGAAGTCCTCGACGAGATTTACGATCTTTTCATCGATCTCGGCGCGAACGACGAGCAGATCGAGTTCCCTGTTCTCTATTCGATCTCGCGTGACGGCATTGCCAAAAAAAATCTCGCCGACGAAGGCAAAAATCTCAAACCGCTGTTCGACCAGATCATCGAGACAATTCCGGCTCCGCACGCGCTCCGCGACGATTCGCTGCAACTGCTCGTCGCAAATATCGACTACAATCCGTTTGTTGGGCGACTCGCAATCGGTCGTATTTTCTCGGGCGAGATAGCAAAAAATCAGGAAGTCGTCGTCGCCAAACGCGACGGCACAACGCAAAAAACCCGCGTCAAAGAGCTTTTCGTTTTCGAAGGACTTGAACGAACGACTGTTGAAAACGCGGGAACCGGCGAGATCGTCGCACTCGCGGGCTTTGACGATGTTGAGATCGGCGAAACGATTACGTCGGTCGATAATCCAAAACCGCTGCCCGTGATAGCCGTCGACGAGCCGACCATATCGATGATCTTTGGCGTCAACACGTCACCGTTCAGCGGCCTCGATGGCAAGTTCGTCACATCGCGTCAGATCAAAGAAAGATTGGATCGCGAGCTGCTCGGCAATGTCGCATTGCGCGTCGCGGAAACCGAAGCCGCGGAGCAATTTAAAGTTTCAGGACGTGGCGAATTGCAGCTCGCAATTCTCATCGAAATGATGCGACGCGAGGGCTATGAAGTTCAGGTTTCAAAGCCCGAAGTCATCACAAAAAAAGATCAGAAAACCGGCGAAACGCTCGAACCTGTTGAGCTTGTCGTCATCGACGTGCCTGAGGAATTCATCGGCGTCGTCACTGAAGCTCTCGGCCGACGCAAAGGACAGATGACAAAGATGATCAATAACGGCTCGGGCCGCGTCCGGCTGGAATACGAGGTTCCGTCACGCGGTCTGATCGGTTTTCGCGGCGAGTTCCTGACCGAAACGAAAGGAACCGGCTTGCTCAATACGCTGTTTCTGAAATTCGACAAATGGCAGGGCGAGATGCGCTCGCGCCAAACCGGCAGCCTGGTTCCCGCGCCTCATGTACGAAGTGTATGGAACTCGCACCGTGTGGGAGCCGCACGATTCCATCGAAGGGATCGAGGGCATCGACAAGGTCACCGACATAGACCAGTCGCCCATCGGACGCACGCCCCGCTCCAACCCGGCCACTTATACGGGCGCGTTCACCCATATACGAGACGTGTTCGCCAAGATGCCGGAGGCCAGGCTGCGGGGGTACGACGCGGGCC
>JANOGL010000038.1:0-13092 GCA_031405985.1 Acidobacteriota bacterium
CTTCAGGCTTGAACGTAAATTCATTCACGCTCTTTTGTTCCCATGGCTTTATGAACTCGAGATCGATGTTTATATGTCCGCTCGGATGGCTCTCGGCGATCGTCATCCGGCCTTCGCCGACCTCGTCGTTGCCGACCCAATGATAAGTCGCGCCTTTGCCGGAGGGCGATCCACCGATCGTTTTCTTCATAGCCGGATCAAGTTTTTCCCACGGCGACCACGCCGCCCACTTATTAAAGTCGTTGACTTGTTCAAAAACCTTCTCGGGCGGCGCAAAAATCGAGGCCGACCGCGTGATCTTAAGTTCGTTCGGCTGCATAGCCGCCGCCGCGCAAAAGCCGACAACAGCCAAAACGATGAGCGCCAAAACACCAAGTATTATCTTCTTGATCATAAAAACCTCCGTTTTTAATGAATCTAACCGATAATACGGCGAAGCGCCAAAGACTGTTTATTCTTTAAAATGTAAGAGTGCGGCTTTCTCTGTTGAAAACGCCGCACTCGGTAGGTCTATTTTAGGTAGGTATAATTGAGGATTGTTATGAATCGTCCTGTTAAGGTCGGGCGTCACCTAATGGGGCGTAGTAAAAGTTCCCCAATGTCTTAAAACTTTTTGTATCAAATCTCCTTCGTGCACCACACTCGATGCACACGATATACGAACCCTTTTTATCACCGAACGGCCTGCTCAAATCTTTGTGCCAGCAACCTAAAATGCTGCTTATCAGACCGATCTTTACCTCGTGAGAATCGTCATTTCTATCACTTAAACGCCTCAGTGTCAAATTTTGTTCCAAAAAGGTCTGCATATGAACTTTCTCCGTATTTACGAGTTCCTCACAAAGCGAGAACGCCTGCCGGGGAAAGATTTGCAAGCCATATGATGTTTTGCTGTTAAAAAAGGTTTGTTTACTTTTCTTGCTCAAAATCATCGGCTCGCACTCGACGATCTATTTCGATAGAATCTTAAAAAAGGATTCAGGAGATTAAAGATGAAACGAGGCGCAGTAAAACTCACGATTCTGGCGATGTTGCTGTCGATCACGGCTTTGCCCGTATTTGGCTGGGACGATGTCGGCCATAAGATCACTGCGTACATTGCGTGGCAGCGAATGACGCCGCAGACGCGAACGCGCGTGATCGAAATTCTGCGTCAGGCGCCAGAGGATTCGCATCTTGCGGTCTTTTATCGACCATACAGCGTCGAGTCCGAAGAAATGCGCCGCCTCAATTTCTTTATGATCGCATCGACCTGGCCCGACATCGTGCGTGATTTTGGGTCCGATTCGCGGTTTAGAAACGCAGTTCGTAATCGCAAGTATCATAAGGGTAACTGGCATTACGACGATACGTTTTGGAAACAAGTTAATGGCCGCTCTGAACCGCTAAGCGGATTTACCGAAGGCGGCGTTGCGGTTGCGAAATTAAACGAGTTCGACAAGCTGATACGCAACGCCACGGCCCGCGACGAAGATAAAGCGATCGCCATCGCGTGGATGATGCACCTAATCGGCGATCTGCATCAGCCGTTGCACACTTCGGCGCGCGTCACCGACGAGGAGCCGAAAGGCGATCAGGGCGGTAATTTATTTTTACTGACGCCGAAAGGCACGCCGCGTGATAAGCAGGTAAATCTGCATTGGTACTGGGACTCAATCGTCGGCCGAAACGCTCCCTACAACGGCAAATCGAGCGAGCGTGAGTACATTGAGCGGCTCGCAATGAAGTTTGTAAAGAAACAACCCTATTCGTCCTTGCAGTCGCAATTGAAGGTAGATGATTTCGATTCTCTGCAAAAAGAGTCGTTCGCGCTAAATCCGACCGACGTGTTTTCAGTAGATTTGATTCGTTTCGCCGAGCCGTCCGCAGAATACAAGAAGAGAGCGTTTGCAGTCGCCGAAAAGCAACTTGCCCTGGCCGGCTACCGCATGGGCGAACTTTTCAACGCTGCCTTTAGTCCGCAGCAAACTGCGGCCGTGCCGTGTCAGATCATTCGTAAAATAATGTATCCGGTTTTCAAAAAACAAACGCCCGAAAATCAGGCGAAAGCAAAGCCGACCACTGTTCTGCTAAATGTTTGCCCGACAGGACCGGCCGCACGCCCAACGATTATGGTTGCAGTGAACGGCAGGCCGGCAGCGCGCGCATTCGATGTGATAAGAGCGTTTGCGAGCGAAGACGAAGCCCGCGCCTATGCTGCGGCAAATGCGATTAAGGATGTAAACTTTGACGATCAATGACGCCCATAGAAATTCTTAAATACTACGAAGATCGTCTCGAGGTGATCATCGAGTCGATGCGCGAGATCGTTGACATCGAGTCTCCGTCGCGCGACGCCGCGCAGAGCAAACTTGTCGTTGACTGGATCGAGCGTGCGTTCAGGCAGACCGGTGTTGACGTCGAGATCGAACGGGTAAAAGCCGACGGTTACGGTGAACACATTATTATCAAAGCCTTCTCTGGCGACGCTCCGCACATTTTGCTGCTCGGTCACACGGACACGGTGCATCCGGTCGGCACAAACTTGAAAAATCCGACGCGGATCGAGGGCGACAAATTCTACGGCTGCGGCATCTTCGACATGAAATCGGGGATCGTTTTGATGATCGAAGCTTTGCGGTTTTTCACCGAGACAAATACGGCGCCAAGCTCGCCGATCACGATTTTGCTTTCGTGCGATGAAGAGATCGGCAGCCATTCGGGACGACCGCTTGTCGAGCGCGAAGCCGCGAACGCAGAGCGATGTCTAGTCTTCGAGCCTTCGGCTGACGGCAGAGTAAAGACAGGCCGCAAAGGAACGGGAACTTTTACTTTGCACGCTCACGGCGCGCCTGCACACGCGGGTCTCGAACCCGAAAAAGGTGCGAATGCCGTTGCCGAACTCGCGCGTGAGATCGAGCGTGTTCACGCGATTGCACGACCGGAACTTGGAACGACCGTAAACGTCACAACGTTTCATGGCGGTACGACGACGAACGTGATTCCCGATCTTGCGACGTGTGAGATCGATGTCAGATTTAGCAGCGCGGACGAAGCCGAGCGTGTTGAGAGCGAGTTGCGATCTTTACAGGCTATCGATCCGCGCGTTTCGCTCGAACTTGGTGGCGAGATAAACCGACCGCCGATGGAGCGTTCCCGTGAGGTTGTTGCTTTGTATGAAAAAGCGCGTGAATTGGCCGCAAGTTTTGATTACGAACTAGGCGAAACACAGGTCGGCGGTGCGTCCGACGGTAACTTTGTCGCCGCTCTTGGCGTGCCCGTGCTCGACGGCCTCGGCATAACCGGCGCCGGTGCACATACGCTCGAAGAGCATACTTTAGTGAGTGATATTGCGAAGCGCGCGACGTTGATAACACTTTTACTTCGTAGTTAGCTAAATAAACCACCCGCTACCGCAGGTGGTTCTGACTCGAGGAGGCGCATCCTGTCCGGTGATGGGCGCGGTCTTCAAAACCGTTTGTGAGGCTGCGAGAGCAGTCTTGGGTGGGTTCGACTCCCACACGCCTCCGCCAGTTCGATTTTGGATTTAGGATTTTAGATTTTGGATTGTATAGTTTTCGGACATGACAGAACTTGAATTTAAAAATCGAACAAAACAGGTTGCCCTTCGGGTAATTAAGTTAACTAACGCTCTTCCCCGAACTGCGGCAGCCGTCGTAATTGGCAAGCAGATATTGCGTTCCGGCACCTCAATAGGCGCGAATTACCGTGCGGCTTGTAGAGCTAAATCAACAGCAGACATTTTGCACAAACTCGCTATTGTCGAAGAAGAAGAAGCGGACGAAACAATTTATTGGCTAGAGCTGTTGATCGACGCAGAGATTATCAAGATGTCGAAACTCTCATCACTAATAGCTGAGGTAAATGAAATTTTGGCGATGACAGTTTCTTCTATCAAAACTATCAGGGGCAAGCGAACCACGAATCCAAAATCCAAAATCCAAAATCCAAAATTCACAAATGATTGAGTGGATCGCATTAAATATGACGCCCGGTGTTGGGCCGAGGGCGGCGACGAAACTGCTTGAGCGGTTTGGTTCGGCGGACGCCGTCTTTCATGCACGGCGTGGCGAACTCGAATCGCTGCGGCTAAAGCCCGAGACGACCGAGAGCATAATTAAGCGCGAGTTTCATGACAAAGCGGTGACCGAACTCGAGCGCGTAAAGCAGCTTGGCGGTGATGTTTTGATCCTTGATGATGGCAGTTATCCGGCGCTGCTGCGCGAGACGGATGATCCGCCGCCGGTTTTGTATGTGAAGGGCGATTGGCAGGCGTGCTTTGAGCAGCCATGCGTCGGCGTCGTCGGTTCGCGACAATGTTCGACGTATGGAGAGAACGCGTCCGAGATGTTGTCGCGTGATCTGGCGTCGCGGGGAATTACGATTGTTTCCGGTCTCGCACGCGGCATCGACGGGGCGGCGCACAAAGGAGCGATCAAAGGGCAGGGCCGCACGATCGCGGTTATGGGCACCGGCATCGACAATGTTTATCCGCGTGAGAACAACGGCCTCGTGCGCGAGATATTGGCGAACGGCGGCTGTCTCGTCACTCAATTTCCTCTCGGCACGCCCCCGCTCAAGGACAACTTCCCGTATCGCAATCGAATCATCAGCGGCTTGAGTTACGGCGTCTTGATCGTCGAGGCTTCGGAGCGAAGCGGTTCGCTGATAACCGCGCGGCTTGCGGCCGAGCAAAATCGCGAAGTCATGGCCGTGCCGGGCAACATCACATCCGGCAATTCGTTCGGGACGAACTACATTATTAAGAGCGGCGCAAAGCTTGTGCAGCAATGGCAAGACGTTGTCGCCGAATTGCCGAGCGAGATCGGGGCGACGATCTTGCCGCCAAAAGTTGACGAAGAAAAGAGCGATGATAGCATGCAGCAACAACTCACACCGGCCGGCCTCAACGACAACGAACGCAAGATTTGGTCGCTGCTAGCGCCCGACGACGCGACGCACATCGATATTCTGCTAGAGACGAGCGGTCTGTCATTCGGCGATCTAAACAACGCGCTCGTAAGCCTCGATATTCGAGATCTGATCCGCGTGCTGCCCGGTAAAAACTATGCTCGACGAATGTGACCAGCGTAGAAAAACCTCGACATCGTTGAGCGCAGATGATGCGGATAAGGCAGATTTTAAACGAGCATCTTATCTGCTGCATCTGCGTAATCTGTGGTTCATATCCTTCGGCAATGTTCGCCATCACTAAGTGAGGGCTTTGGCATTTCAGTATTGACAAGGTTGCGCATCGAATGTTAGAAGTCTTAAACGTCAGCCTAAGAAAGCGGCTGACATATTTTTTTTCCAACTATGTCAAAAAATCTGCTAATAGTTGAAAGCCCTGCAAAAGCAAAGACCATTGAAAAGATTCTTGGAAAGGATTTTCAGGTGAATAGCTGCTTTGGCCATATCCGCGATCTCGAAAAAGCCGGTATGGGCATAGACATCGAAAATGATTTTGAACCCCGCTATATAGTTTCTGAAGAAAAAAAGAAAGTTGTTAACGAGCTGAAGTCTTTAGCAAAAAAATCAGATGAAGTATGGCTAGCGACGGACGAAGACCGTGAGGGAGAAGCCATAAGTTGGCACCTGTGTGAGGTGCTGGGTCTTGACCCGATAACAACCAAACGGATCGTGTTTCATGAGATTACTAAACCTGCGATCGAGGCGGCTGTAAAGAACCCACGTACAGTGAATATGAATCTAGTAATGGCGCAGCAGGCGCGCCGGGTGCTGGATCGCATAGTCGGGTTCGAATTAAGCCCCGTGTTATGGCGTAAGATCAGTACGAGCAATAAGAACTTGAGTGCCGGCCGTGTGCAGAGCGTCGCAGTACGCCTGATCGCTGATCGGGAACGGGAGATCAACGCCTTTCAACAAGAAAGTCATTTCAAGATCGAAGGGTTATTTATTGCCGATGACATAACCGGAAAATCCGTCACGTTCAAAGCCGAAGGACGGAAACAGAACAGCGCGGAAGATGCGGAAACATTTTTGCACGGATGTACTCGCGCTGATTACAACGTGACCGATATACGGGTGAAACCGGGCAAACGCACTCCGGCACCGCCATTTACCACCTCAACGCTGCAACAGGAAGCATCAAGAAAACTCGGTTACGGCGTGGCGAGAACAATGCAGATCGCACAAAAGCTGTATGAGAACGGTCACATTACCTATATGCGTACCGATAGCGTGAGCCTGAGCTCCACGGCTCTAGACGACATTACGCAAACAGTGAGCGCTCTATACGGTGATAGATATCATCAGGCACGCAAATTCAAAAATAAAAACGAATCCGCACAGGAAGCTCATGAAGCTATTCGCCCGACCTACACGAGTGCAACCACGATCAAGGAAGACGAGTGGCAAAAGTTATACGAGCTCATCTGGAAGCGGACTATGGCCTCGCAGATGGCCGATGCTGAGCTCGAAAAAACTACGGTCAAAATAGAAATTTCCACAAACAAAGAAGAATTGACAGCTTCGGGAGAAGTGTTGAAATTCGACGGATTTCTGAAGGTGTATCGAGAAGATAAAGATGAAGACGAACAGGAAGAATCATCCGAAGGGCTACTGCCGCCGATGACCGTTGGCCAGTCAATGCCGCTGTCGGAACTCAGAGCGACGGAACGGTTCAGCCGTGCTCAGCCGAGATACACCGAAGCGTCGTTGGTCAAAAAATTAGAAGAGCTCGGCATCGGCCGCCCGTCGACCTATGCACCGACAATTTCCACTATCCAGAAAAGGGAATACGTAGAAAAAAGAGATAAAGAAGGTACGCCGAGGGCTTTTCGCATATTGGTATTAAAAGATGATCTCATCAGTAAGAGAGAAGAATCTGAGAATACCGGTGCAGAAAAATCGAAACTGTTCCCGACCGACCTGGGGCTCGTGGTGACGGATTTTTTGAAACAATATTTTGACGACATCATGGATTATGGTTTTACTGCGAAGATCGAGGAAGAGTTCGATGATGTAGCCGACGGCAAACTGCAGTGGAACGACATGATCGAGGAGTTTTACGGCCCTTTCAAAAAACACGTCGACAACATCATCGAAACCGCAGAGCGTGTTAAGGGCGAAAGGATACTGGGCGCCGACCCCGAAAGCGGCAAACCGGTGGTTGCCCGCATGGCACGCTACGGTCCGATCATACAGATCGGCAGCGCCGCGGAAGAGGAAAAGCCGAGATTTGCAAAGGTTCCGCCGGGACAGAGCATTGAAACCATAACGTTTGAAGAAGCGCTGGCGCTGTTCAAATTGCAAGACGCGATGGGCACGTATGACGGCAAAGATTTGTCTGTAAGCATTGGCCGCTTCGGGCCTTATGTAAAATGGGGCGACGAGTTTGTCTCTATTCCCCGCGGCACTGACCTCGGGACGGTGGACACGGCAAAAGCGATCGAGTTTATTAAAGCCAAACAGGTGGCGGATGCGCCCGTTGGGGAGTTTGACAATAAACCTGTCACAAAAGGAACTGGACGTTTCGGGCCTTTTATAAAATGGGACGGAATGTTCATTAACGTTCCACGCCGATATGATTTTGAGAACCTGACACAAACCGAGATGAACGAACTTATCGAAGCAAAGCGCGATAAGGAGGCGAATCGCTACATCCAACGCTGGGAAAATGAAAAGATTTCGTTGGAAAATGCCCGTTGGGGTCCGGTCATCAAATTTGGCAAAAAGATCATTTCACTTCCTAAAAAAGCCGATGGCACGCGCTCAACAGCGGACGAGGCAGCAACTCTAACACTGGAACAGGTAAAAAAACTCATTGAAGCCGAACTGCCGGGAGCTTTTGCAAAGAAGACGAAGCCCACGGCTAAAAAGGCGAAGCCCAAGAAAACCGCGAAGAAGAATGGTAGATGATGGAAACGTTCGCAACGTCGAACGATCTGAAGTGCGACGCCGTATATTTGGACAAACCGGTCAAAGAAAGCTGTCCGCAAAGCGCTTTCCCGTTCGTGCTGGAGACGACGACGAAGAAGGACGGAACTGTCAGGTATTGCCAAACGGACGACTGTGGTTATAAAATGACAGTCGACACACAAACGTAACATTCGTAAACAAACGGTTTTGGCTCCCTAAAGAGCAGCTCGATGAACGAAAACCTTCAATTCCTGCAAGCTTTTCTAAAAAACCCGTTAAAGGTTGGTGCCCTCGCGCCCAGTTCGCCCGAATTAGCGGCCGAGATGCTGCAGGGCATCGAGCCAGACGAGGACAACATCATTCTCGAACTCGGCGTCGGCACCGGCGCGATCCCGAAATATATGATGGACGTGATTCCCAACCGCGATTCATATCTCGGCATCGAGCTCGATAAAGGTTTGGTCAAAACACTCAATCGAAATTTTCCGACGATGAACATCATTCAGGGAAACGCTGCTGACGCGTATCAGCTGCATGCGAAATCCGGCCTCGGCAAGGTGCGTTATGTGGTCTGCTGTTTGCCGTTCGTCTCACTGCCAAAAGAAGTCAGCGACGACGTACTCAACGAGATCACAAAGTTTATGGACGAGGGCTGCGAGCTCCGCATCTTTCAGTACGCACACGGCTATTTTCTGCCGCCGGCTGTCAAACTGCGCGAATATCTAAAAGATCGCTACGGCCGAACCCGCCGCAGCCCGCTCGTGCTAAAAAATTTTCCGCCCGCCTTCACACTCACCTGGTCGACCGTCTGACCTTTTTGCACGTTTGAAACAATTCACATAGAATTACGGTATTAAACTGACATTTTTGATACCACAGTGGAGAATTATATTTATGCTTAGACGCAAAGTTGTATGTGCGCTCGTTATCCACGCCGTTTTATTTCCGGCGGCGCTGTTTGGCCAGACACGACAAATATATGAAGTACCGAAGGATGTCTTTGACAAGATCAAAGACGAAGGAACAAAGAACTCGCAAGTGATGAAGACCCTCAGCTATATGACCGATGTCATCGGGCCGCGGCTCACAGGCTCGCCCGGAATGAAGCGTGCGAACGACTGGACGCGAGACACGCTTGCCGCGTGGGGCTTGCAGAATGCGCACCTCGAATCATGGGGACCGTTCGGCCGCGGCTGGACGCTGAAGAAGTTTCACGGGATGGTCGATGGGCCGACTATGTTTCCGCTTATTTCCTACCCGAAAGCATGGTCGCCTGGCACGGAGACGTTAATTGCGGCGCCCGTCGTTGATCCTAAGGCGAAGAAAGGAAAAGCAGCCGCTCCTGCAGCTCCGCAAAGCACAGCGTTTACAGGCGAAGTCGTTCGATTTACTGCAACGAAACCCGAGGAACTCGAACAATACAAAGGCAAGCTCAAGGGCAAGATCGTTTTGATCGGCCCGATTCGCGATGTGCAAGCGTGGATGACGGCCCCGGGCGAGCGTTATTCCGACAAACAGTTACTTGACATGGCAGATTCGCCAAATCCGTTTCCGCCGCGACCGCCGCAATCAGGCGGCCCGCCGGCAGGTTTCCCGCCGAATTTTCTTCAGGCTCAACAGTTCAATGCACAACGGATGCGCTTCTTGTCTGAGGAAGGCGCGGCGATCTTGATCGACTCGGCACGTGGCGACGGCGGCACTATTTTTGTGCAGGGCGCGCAGGTTGTTCCGCCAGCGACGCCACCCGCTCAAGGGCAACCGCCGATCAATGTTCGTACGAAAGGCGCGAATGTTCCGATTCAGATCAGCGCAGGCGTCGAACATTTTAACCGCGTCGCGAGAATGATAGATGCCGGTGAAAAAGTGACGATGACGATCGACCTCGCCGTCCAGTATCAAGACAACGATCTTAATGCTTACAACACGATTGCCGAAATTCCCGGCTCAGACAAAGCTGATGAAATCGTCATGCTCGGCGGCCATCTCGACTCATGGCATGGCGGCACCGGCGCGACAGACAACGGCGCGGGTTGCGCCGTAATGATGGAAGCTGTGCGAATAATTCATACGCTCGGTTTGAAACCGCGTCGCACAATTCGCATCGGGCTTTGGTCGGGCGAAGAACAAGGTCTGCTCGGCTCGCGTGCCTACGTGAGGCAGCACTTCGGCTATCGCGGGGACGGAACGGCGAATCCGTTTGGCGGTGGCGGCGGACAAGGCGGTGCGCAATTACCGCTGACCAAACTCGCCGATTACGACAAATTTTCGGCTTATTACAACATCGACAATGGCACGGGCAAGATCCGCGGCGTTTACATGCAGGGCAACGAAGGTGTGCGCTCGATCTTTCGTCAGTGGCTCAGCCCATTTCGCGACCCGAAATGGTGGAAGCCAGATTTTGTCGCCACTAAAGACGCGAGCTTCGCGGCTAATACGCTGACGCTTCAGAACACTGGAGGTACCGACCATCTTGCATTTGACGCTGTCGGTCTGCCGGGCTTTCAGTTCATACAGGACGAGATCGAGTACGACACGCGGACGCACCACTCGAACATGGACGTCTTCGACCGCATCCAGGCCGACGATATGAAGCAAATGTCGATCATCCTCGCAGCGTTCGTCTATCAGACCGCGATGATGGACGAGAAGATTCCACGCAAGGCTGTAACGCAATGACTTTGTACTTCCGACCGCCCGAGTTTCGTCAATGAAATTCGGGCGGCTCTGTCTCAAATCACAAGTTGAATTAAGTTAGAATCCACACAATCGGAGTAAACTCATGACAAACATTCAATTCCAAAGCGGTGCGATTGAAGCAGGCGATTGTATAAGTAATGCGTGGGAAATGCTAAAGGCGAACTATGGCATCTATCTCGGCATTTCGCTGATCGCGATGATACTGACAGGCTGTATTCCATTCATCAATCTTTTTCTGATCGGGCCGATCGCGGGCGGCATTTATTACGTCGTTCTTCGCGACATGCGCGGCGAGCCAATCGATTTTGGAATGATGTTCAAGGGTTTTGAGAAGTTTGTCCCGTTGATGGTGATCGGTTTGATCCAGTCGATTCCGGGCCTGATCGCGCAGGTAATTCAATATGGAGCTCGCTTCGCTGAGATAGGAATGGGCGGCATGGGCAGCGGACGCGACTTCGAATTCTTTCAGACAGGCCGCGGTGATACGGCACTCGCAGGCGGCATTATGGTGATCGGTGTAATCGTTGCCATTGCGTTTGTGATTTTTTCTGTGATTTGGTGGGCAGTCTTCTTTTTCGCAGTTCCGCTCGCAATGGAGTATGACCTGAGTCCGATCGACGCCATCAAGCTCAGCGCACGCGCCGGCATGAGCAACATTGGCGGCCTGATCGTCCTCTTGATATTTGAAGCGATGCTGGTGCTAGTCGGAGTGCTGCTGATCTGTATCGGTATGTTCCTGATCTCGATACCGCTGATCTATCTCGCAAATGCATTCGCATATCGCCAGGTATTTCCGTTGATCGAGCAGCAGTTCAATATGGCGCCGCCGCCGCCGACAGCATACGGTTTCGGAGGCGGACAACCGGGTTACTAAAGGGCGAGTTCCATAAATAGAACGCCTGGGTGCGGATTTTCGTAATACGGCGCGATTCTTGCAAAGCCGTGAGATTCGTACAAGCTCACGGCTTTGCCCATCTTTGGCGGGTACGTGTCGAGCCGCATCTTTGAATAACCAACCTCACGCGCATCGGCAATGAGTCGCTCGATGAGTTCGACGCCGATACGGCCCCCACGAAACTCGTCGCGGACGAAGAGACGTTTCATCCCACATATGCCGTCATCGAGTTTGCGGAGGGCGATGCAGTCTGCGAGTTTGTCGTCAGTGTAAGCTAGGAGCAACCGTCCGTCGGGCTGCGCGTATTTGCCCGGCAAAGTAGCAAGTTCGGCCTCAAAGCCCTGAAAACACAGGTCGAGACCGAGCCACGCCTCGTACTCGCGAAAAAGTTCGCGGGCCGCGTCGATCTCAGCTTCAGTTTCTGCCTGTAAAATTTTTGTCATTTGCATTAACGGACAATTTTGCTTCGTTGAAATTTTATCACGCGGCGGTTATCGTCTTAAGTATAGAGGTAGGTGATGGACAGACGGATATTTTTGCGCGATCTTGCGATGTTTAGCGGCGGCCTGGCGCTCGCAAGTTCGTCGCTGACGAGACGGGCGATCGCTTATACAGAGTCGAGCGTTTCAAACTTGGCGCGAGCCGTTGGTTTTGGCGAACTCGTTCCCACGGCGACAAAAAACACAGGTGAGATCTTATTGTCGCTGCCAAAAGGCTTCGAGTATAACGTCATCGGCCGCGTAAAAGGAATGATGTCCGACGGCCGTCCGACGCCGGCGGCGCACGACGGTATGTGGACGTTTAAGGTCAAAGATCAACTTCGCATCGTGCGCAATCACGAGGTCACCGGCGGCAAAATTCCGGTTCCGGGCATCGCGATCGGCAGCGGCAACCATTACGACGAGATGGCCGGCGGCGGCACGACCACGCTCATTATCGATCCGAAGACACGCACGATAACGCGCGATTTTGTCAGCCTGTCTGGAACGTTGATCAACTGCGCCGGCGGCCCGACGCCGTGGGGCAGTTGGATCTCGTGCGAAGAGACAACGCTCGGCGCGACCGAGCGCATAAACGCGAAAGGCATAAAATCAGGCGGCTATCCGAAGCCGCACGGCTATTGCTTCGAAGTTTCAGCAACCGCTGACACAAATGTCACGCCCGTGCCGCTCAAGGCGATGGGTCGTTTTGAGCACGAGGCGATCGCTGTCGATAAAAATGGCGTCATTTATATGACCGAGGATTTTAATCCGTGCGGCTTCTATCGCTTCATTCCGCGAAAGAACAAGCGTCTTGCCGAGGGCGGCACGCTGCAAATGCTCGCAATCGACGGCAAACCGGGTTACGACACTCGCACGGGTCAAGTCGCGGGCACGAGATTCGACGCGAACTGGGTGACGATCGACAATCCTGATCCGGCTGAAACTGACGTCGATACGTCAGCGGTTTCAAAGCAGGGACACGCAAAAGGCGGCGCGATCTTCATCCGGCTCGAGGGCTGCTGCGCAGACAGACGAGGGCGAATATTCTTCACCGCGACGAGCGGCGGCGACAAACAGGCCGGGCAGATCTGGATGTACGAGCGAAGAACGCGCGACTCAGGCTACCTGACTTTGCTC
>JANOGL010000067.1:0-9796 GCA_031405985.1 Acidobacteriota bacterium
CCTTATCCTGCGCACACACGGACGAAACCAAACCGAAGATGACCAATGCCGCCGTTATCAGAAAATTTGTCATAAATAATTAGCTCCTTAAAATTGAAATAGAATTGCGTTCTAGTCTAAAGACGCAATTCTATCTCATGCGGTTCGTCAAAATTGTAAAGAAATGTAAAACGTCGCCGTCTTACGCCTCGGCCTCTTCGCGTTTGTGCAGTTTGCTGTGGCTGTAACTGTAAAAGAAATACACGACAATGCCGACCAGCATCCACAGACCGAAGCGGAACCAGTTTTTCCAGCCGAGTTCGGTCATCAGATATGTGCAGCACATCACGCCGAGCACCGGTATCAGCGTCAGGCGTTTGACGAAGCAGAGCACCGCCATCACGAGCGAAAGTAGCACGAACGCAAAGTACGGCAGCTTCTCAAAGAAGACGTGTGTCGTCGTCGTGAAGCCCTTCTCGATATCGGCGGCGGTCGGAGTGAAGTCGGTAAAGAACGTTCGCAGTGCGTCACCGTTAAAGTAATTCAGCAGCACGACGATGATGATAAACAACGCCGGGCCGATAAACTGCGAGCTAATATACGGCACAAAGCGCTTTTGTCCGGCGAACTCCTTGTCTTTGACGAGTACGCCGGCGCAGACGATGGTGAATGCGAACAAGGTTCCGATGACGGACAGGTCGGTAACCTCGCCGAGGTTCATAAACAGCGCAGGAACCGCGACCATTACGCCGGTAAGCAGCGTCGAGAACCACGGCGTTCTGAATTTTGGGTGAATCGACGAAAAGATCTTCGGCAGCAGTCCGTCGCGACTCATCGCCATCCACAGACGCGGCTGGCCGAGTTGAAACACAAGCAATACGGTCGCGATCGCAATGATCGCGCTTACGGCGATGATTCCCGAAACCCACGGAATGTTGACGCCTTCGGGACCGAACACGAACGCGAGCGGATCACCGACGTTGAGCTTGGTGTACGATACCATCCCGGTCAGAACGAGCGCGAGTATGACGTAAAGCACCGTACAGATGAGCAAGCTGTAGATCATTCCTCGCGGCAAAGTTTTGTAAGGGTCTTTGCATTCCTCGGCGGTTGTCGAGAGAGCGTCGAAACCGATATACGCAAAGAAAACTGCTGCGACGCCGGTCATCACGCCGCCAAAACCGTTTGGCAAGAACGGATTCCAATTCGCGGTGTTTACGTAAAATGCGCCGAGAATGATGACAAGCAGGATGATGGCGAGCTTGATGGCGACCATGATGTTCGACGCCATTTTCGACTCGCGAATGCCGACATAAACCAGTGCCGTGATCAATACGACAATGCCGAGCGCCGGCAGATCGGCGACGACCGGAAAGCCGCCGAGTTGCGGCGCGGTCGTCCACGCTTGAAACGCATCGAGCGCTCCGCAACTGACCGCTGCATCCTTTGCTTCGCAAGCGGCACGCAGTGTTTCGACCGTCGCGCCGCCGCCTTTCATCGCCTCGCTGACAGAAGTAAAACCCGCGTAGGCCGTGCGAAAGTCCATCGTCCAATTCAGCGGTATGTTGATGCCGTTTGCTTTCAGCAGGCCGGTGAAGTAATCGCTCCACGATATCGCAACGGCGATGTTGCCGATCGCGTATTCGACCAATAAATCCCAACCTATGATCCATGCCAGCAATTCGCCAAAACTCGCGTACGCATAGGTGTAAGCCGAGCCGGCGATTGGGATCTTCGACGCGAACTCCGCGTAACACAGAGCCGCGAAACCACACGCGATCGCCGCAAACACAAACAGAATAACCACGCCCGGCCCGCCATTGTGTGCCGCCTGGCCAATCATCGCAAATATTCCGGCACCGATGATCGCGGCGATGCCGAGCATCGTTAGATCGAATGTGCCAAGCGAGCGGCGAAGGCCGGTAACGCCTTCGCCTGCTGGCTGGCCCGGCACGAGTTCTTCATTCGCGAATCCCGCGGCTGCATCGGCCTGAATCTGTGCGATAGACTTCTTGCGAAAAATTGAATTTGCCATAGTTTTGTTGTGGTTTTAGCGAATAATGAACCAATTCGCAGCGAGATGCAAGCAGTCTGACTGTCTAGACTCCGGACTCGCAAGACTCTAGACTACAGTCATGGAATGGAAAATTTTCGGAACGGCTTTCTTAACGCTTTTTTTGGCGGAACTTGGCGACAAGACTCAGCTCGCTGTGATTACGATGACATCGGCGACGGACTCCAAGCTCTCAGTTTTCTTAGGCGCGAGCCTCGCGTTGATCGTTGTGACGGGACTCGGCGTCCTAGTCGGCGGCGTGCTCAGTCAGTACGTTCCCGCCGAATGGCTGCAACGCATCGTCGCCATCGCATTCATCGTCATCGGCATCCTGATGCTTGCCGGGAAACTTTAAAATAAAAAAGAGCGGCCGTTTAAGACCGCTCGTAGCCTAAGACAGGGAAATTCAATTACTCCTGAGCAATAAAATTAAGATCTGCGACGCTGTCGGTTAACGTTACAACTCGCGAAGACGGGTTGAAGGTGAATCGCTTCGACGAGATGCTGACGACGACTGTTTGACCCGCTTCGATATCGTTAAAGCGGTAATAGCCAAAGCTGCCGGTTTTGACGCTATGCTGCGTGCCGTCGGCTTCGGTTAGGACGATGATCGCGTTACGAACACCGTTTCCCGCTGACAGAAGGACACGGCCCTCGACTGAGACGTTTGCCGCCGTCGGCGGCGCGGCAAATCCAACGTCAAACGTGTGGTTATTCGCACCCGGGCCGCCGGTCGTTAAAGAGATGACCGGGAAGTTACCCGCAGGCGAACCCGGCGGATTTCCAACTGTCGTCGCGTCCGAGTCCGAAGCGTCATCGTCGCCAAGCTGCGAAGTTTCATTTACGCGAGTTAAGAGTAAGCCGTTGAGCGGCTGGCCGCTTGCGTAGTTTGTAGGGTTATCAAACCGAACCTGATACGCCGTGTTGTATTGAATGCCACCATTCACCTGACCGATGTTGTCACCGGTATTCGGATCGGCGACTGCGCTGGATACGAAATAGTATTCGCCGTTAGCATCTGTTACCGCCGTTCCGACAAGCGTCGAGCCTTGATACAAACGAACCGTGATGCCTGCAAACGGAGTTTCTCCCGGATCCTGTACGCCATTTGCGTTGACGTCGCGCCAAACGCGGTTGCCGATCTCGATCGGGGCCGGATCGGACAACAACGTCATACTGCCGCCGATGCCGCCGGCCTTACCGAAAACGCCGGTGTCATTACCGAGGCCATCGTAGAGCCGATAACCCTTTGTGAACGCGCCGGTCGTGTTGTTTAACCAGCGAAGGCCACCATCGTGAAGCATGTTGCCAATATTCGGGATCGAGTCGAAGTTAGAAATCACTACATCCGGAGCTCCCGGCAGCATCTCGACTCCGCCATTACCGGTGTCGTCGTGGTTACCGCCTTTGCCGGTAACGGTAACATTTGGCGAGATAAAGTCACCTGCGATGTCATACGCATCACCGAAGTAAAATTCGGCGCCGCCCGGACCTTCGGCAACGTTCTGCGGAGCATTGCCCGTTCCGCCGCAGCGGCCGTTTGCCTCGACCGTCCACGTGTTTTGCGTGCCGCATGCACGAATTACGTCGCCGGATGTTCTCGGTTGATAAAATGTCACGTTGCTCGGGTCGTTTGGGTTCGATAGCGAGCCGTTGCCGACCTGATCGCTGACACGGTCGCGAAACGCTAGTATCAAATTGCCGTTATCAAATGCAATGTCAGTCAACATCGGCTGCGAGTAGACCGTGCGGTTATTAAACGCTCCCGTCACATCCATCGCATTTCTGTAAGTCGCCGACCACGGCCGCCACGCTCCCATGGCATTTTGCGTGTGCGTCGCCAAACCGCGTTGATAATTGAGCGGCATCTGGAAAACCGGCGAAGCTCCGAACGCAAGCGTAGTCGGATTTACCGCGTAAACATAGGCACGCAGCCCGCGTGTATCGCCGAGGTTGTAGATACCGTTGCCGTCGACGTCGGTAAAAGTTTCAGGGGCGGTGTATGAGGCATTGCCGCTCAGCTCAAAATATGACTCGGTCGCCTGACGCGTGCCGTCAAGATTAACGTCGATAAAATAATCGCCCTGATCCCAACGGCCGTTCGCGTTCGCATCAGTAAACGTATCGACTGTCGCTGTAGATTGCGCACTGCAAACCATGCCTACATAAAGCTGCCCGTGATACATCGACACTGCAAAAGGCCGTACGTCCGCAGCAGCGCAATTACCGGTCGGCAATGGCACTCCAGCTGTCGGCACCACCTGACTAGCGATCTGAGCACCGGTCGTAGCACTCAGTGCATAGAGCGTGCGATTTCCGAGATTCATCGAGTAGAGAACCGACTCGTCTTCTGACAATGCGATGCCGCCGAGACTCGTCGTTCCGACGCCGTTCCAGCCGGTGTTACCGTTGTCGCGGTTATAATTCGCTGTGTCGTGGGCGTTGGTCGCCGCACCCGGCACAGTGAAGAAACCTGTCACCGAACCCGAACCAGTTCGCGATACCGTGTAAACTGCATTGGGCCCCTGCGGCCCAAAACCCGCGTGACGTTTGAAAAATGCCGCAGCGTAAACTGTGCGCGTTCTGCGCGCATATGCGAGGCCATAAGATGTGCCGACCTGATTCGCAGCAATGTCCAATGGATTGACCGTCGGCGCGTCAAAGAGACTCTCGGTTGCACCGGTAGTCGCGTCGGTGCTTCCAGACGAATATGGGAAGCTGACCATCACCGACAGGCCGTTGTTGACACCGTTTATCTGGTCGTCCTCGGCGTACATCGAGGCGACGATCTCAGGGTTGTTCTGTGAATAATCGGTCGGATAGTTGACGGCGAGATTTACATCGGCCCCCGGCGTCGAGGCAAACTGCGTCGTCGATCCTGAATTTGTGGCCGAACCGCCATTTACTGAATCGGTGCTTCGCGCCGATGGCAAATAACCTGTCGGTAATGCCGTAAATTCAATTCTGTATGGCCCGGAACCGGCATCCGTAGTAGCGATCGTATACATACCTGTAGTGGCATTGGTCAAAACAACTCCGCCTGGCGTGACGTTTGCTCCGGCAGCATTGAATGCACGAACTTCCACATTTTCTATGCCCCGGTCGATCGCGACAGGTATCGTGCCGAATCCGTCATTCGCAATAGTCAATGTCGTGTCGTAAAGACCGTTGCCGTTGAAGTCCTGAAAGACCCGGCCTGTGATATTGCCTGCCAAAATAATTTCTGGAGCCTGTTCGCTTTCACTCAGCTTGAGCTTTTGCGCGCTGGAAGAGAAATCCTTCGAGATAGAAATCGCGAAGATACTTGCGATCATCAGTGACAAAACCGCTAACGTTCTGAAGCGTGTCGAAAAAAATATGTGTCTCATAGTGATAGTGAATGACAAAAACGCAAACTTCCGGTGGAAGTTCTCGTTTACAAAATTAAATTGTGCGGGATAAATTAGTGGATGAGTGCGAAGGCCGAGCACACTGTGCTTAACCACAAAACTAATAATATAGACACAACTAGATTATGTCAAACATATTTTAACTCTCTGTTTTTACAGGTCGTTAGGGCGGCTTAGGCTCGGCTTTTCAGTCGTGAAATAAATTTCTGGCGAAATTTGGCTACCTTTGGCGCAACGACTGCGGCACAGTATGGCTGGTTTGGGTTGTTGGCGAAATATTCCTGATGATAATTTTCTGCGGGCCAGAACTTGTTGAACGCAGCTATCTCGGTCACGATCGGGTTGTCGTAGATCTTTTCTGCGGTAAACTCGGCGATGACTTCCTCGGCAATTTCTTTTTGTATGTCTGAATGATAAAAGATCGCCGATCGATACGAAGTGCCGATGTCGTTGCCCTGACGATCCAACTGCGTTGGATCGTGAACCGTGAAAAATACTTGCAGAATCTCTTTGTAGGAAATTATGTCGGGATCAAATTTGATTCCTACAACCTCGGCGTGACCAGTCGTCTCGCTGCAAACTTCCTGATAAGTCGGATTATCTTTGTGCCCGCCGGAGTAGCCCGACACGACATCCTCGACGCCGATCAGATCGTCAAAAATAGCCTCGACGCACCAAAAACATCCGGCCGCTAGTGTTGCTGTATCAGTCATATTCTTATTAAGTATAAACGTAGAGACTGCAAAGATCGCAGAGAAAGGAAACAAATATCCCGATTTATAAAATGCAAAATCATCGAAAAAACTACCTCGGCGAACCCAGCGGTCTCTGCGACAATATCCTATCTTATTCCTCGGCTTCGCGAAGTTTCTCGAGCACCGAAAAATCTTCGAGCGTTGTCACGTCGCCGGCGACGCTGCCGCTGGTCGCGAGTTCGCGCAACAGGCGCCTCATAATTTTGCCCGAACGCGTTTTTGGCAGCGCGTCGGTAAAGCGAATGTCGTCGGGCTTTGCGAGCGCACCGATCTCTTTTGTGACGTGTGCTCGCAAAGTCTCTTTTAGTTCGTCGTCACCAACGCGGCCGCCTTCGAGCGTGACAAATGCTGAGATGGCCTGACCTTTTAGTTCGTCGGGGCGGCCGACGACGGCGGCCTCGGCGACCGTCTCGTGTGAGACGAGAGCAGATTCGATCTCCGCAGTGCCTAGCCGATGGCCGCTGACATTTATCACGTCATCGACGCGGCCCATTATCCAAAAATAGCCACGCTCGTCGCGCCGGGCGCCGTCGCCTGCGAAATAAAACCCCGGAATTTCAGACCAATAGGCCTGCTTGTATCGCTCGTCGTCGCCCCACAACGTCCGCAGCATCGATGGCCACGGATGTTTTGCGACGAGGTAGCCGCCTTCGTTAATGCCGACTGATTCGCCTTGTTTATTAACGACATCGAGAATGATTCCGGGCAGCGGCCGCGTCGCGGTTCCTGGTACGGTCGGTGTCGCACCCGGCAAGGGTGAGATCATGATCGCGCCGGTTTCAGTTTGCCACCATGTGTCGACGATCGGGCATTTTCCCTTGCCGATGATCTTGTGATACCACATCCAGGCTTCCGGATTTATGGGCTCGCCCACGGTCCCGAGCAGGCGTAAGCTGGATAGATCGTGTTTCAGCGGATGCTGCTCACCCCATTTTATAAACGCACGAATCGCCGTCGGCGCGGTGTAAAAGATCGTGATCTTGTGACGCTCGATAATGTCCCAAAACCGGTCAAAGTCGGGAAAGTTTGGGGCGCCTTCGTACATAAAAACCGTCGCGCCGTTCGCGAGCGGGCCGTACACCACGTAAGAATGACCCGTAACCCAACCGATATCAGCCGTGCACCAATAGACGTCATCGTCTTTCAGATCAAAGACCGTTTTCGCCGTGTAGGCGACCTGCGTCAGATAACCGCCGGTCGTGTGCAAAATGCCTTTCGGCTTTCCCGTAGTGCCAGAAGTGTAAAGTATGTAGAGCGGATGTTCCGAGTCGAGATGTTCTGGCGGACAGCTTGCATCGACGGATTCGATGATCTCATGCCACCAGTGATCGCGGCCGGGTGTCATGTGAATTTCGGAGCCGGTGCGTTTGAAAACGACGACATTTTCAACGCCCGGCGTTTGTGCAACAGCTTCATCAACGATTGACTTTAGCTTGATCTCGCTGCCACGTCGGTAACCGCCGTCGGCCGTGACGATCAGTTTACAGCCGCAATCGTTTACGCGGTCGCGAATTGCATCGGCTGAAAATCCACCGAAAATCACCGTGTGCGTTGCGCCGATGCGAGCGCACGAGAGCATCGCAATTGCAAGCTCAGGCACAAGCGGCATGTAAAGCGCAACGCGATCGCCGGTTGCGACGCCAAGTTTTTTCAAAACATTCGCAAAGCGACACGCTTCGCGGTGAAGCTGCAAATAGGTCAGCGTTCGCTGCTCGCCCGGCTCACCTTCCCAGATGAACGCAGCTTTATTTTTTCGCCATGTTGTCAGATGCCGGTCGAGACAGTTGTGAGAGATGTTGATCTTGCCGCCGACAAACCACTTTGCAAACGGTTCGGTCCACTCAAGAATCGTGTCCCACTCTTTGAACCAATCAAGACTCGTCGCTTGCTTTGCCCAAAACGCAGGAACATCCTCCGCAGCCTCGGCATACATTCGCTCGTATTCCTCAAAGCTTTTTACGTGCGATGCCTGCGCAAACTCGGTCGGCGGCGGGAAGATGCGCCCTTCGTGCAGGACAGACTCGATAGCACTTTGTTCGAACATATTTTCAGAGTATAGAATATCGTCAATCGCGGGTAAATCTTGTCGGCGGACTGGCACGGCCTTTCGTTCGTGTTTCGGCGCTCTCATCCGGCTGGACCCGACAACCGTATCTCGCTCTCACGGATAGAACGAAGGGAAATGACTTTATGAAAAACTTTGACCTGATTTCGACAGTCGACGCACCGCCATCGGTTGGGCCTTATTCGCAAGCGACGAGGTTCGGAGAATTGATTTTCGTCGCGGGCCAGGCCGCTTTCGATCCGGCAACCGGTAAGTTCGTGAAAGGGGACATTCACGAACAGACTCGGCAGACACTAAGGAACATCGGAGCGATCCTGCTTGCGGCCGATAGCGGACTCGATTGTGTGCTCAAGGCAACAATCTTCCTGCATGACTGGCAGTATTTTGCCGGAATGAACGAGGTTTTCGGCGAGGTTTTTGGTGAGAGACCACCCGCGAGATCTACTGTTTGCGGTCAACGCTGGCCTCAAGGTTCGTTAGTAGCCATCGAGGCTGTTGCCCACGTCCGTTAGCCGCCGATAAAGCTCATGGTCCGCGCCGGTTGGACGAACCCAGCGTCGTTTATGTGATGGCGCGGCTCTTTTTTTAGAACTGCGTTTTCGATGAACTGCACGATCTCGTCGCGTGGCGCCCCGCTGCGAAGACAGTCGCGAAGGTTGTGTTCGGTTGTTGAAAACAGACAAGTGCGAATCTGGCCGTCGGCGGTGAGGCGTATGCGCGAGCACTGGCCGCAGAACATCTCGGTCACTGGAGCAATGATACCTATTCGGCCGGGCGAGCCGTCGGCAAAAACATATTTCAACGCTGTTTCAGAGCCGCGCGACGGCTGCTCTAACTTTAGAGGATAAACTGCGTTGATAGTATCTCGGATCTCGCGGCCCGCGACAACCATATCGCGGCTCCATTCGTGGCCGCTGTCGAGCGGCATGAATTCGATAAGGCGAAAACTCACGTCATGTTTGCGCGCAAAACGCGCAAAATCGACAAGTTCGTCGTCGTTTCGGCCTCTGACGACAACTGCGTTCACTTTCACCGGCTCAAACCCGAGCGAATTTGCAGTTTCGATTGCGCCGACAGCTCTGTCAAGCGCATCGACGCCGGTGATCTCGTGAAATCTGTCGCGGCGAAGAGTGTCGAGGCTGATCGTCACACGATCAAGGCCCGCTTGTTTTAATGCCTCGGCGTGACGCCCAAAATCGTAACCGTTTGTCGTAAGAGCGATGTCCTTGAGTTGTGGCCGAAGATGTGACAGTTTCTTAACCAGAACGGGCACGTCACGGCGAATCAGCGGCTCGCCGCCCGTGAGCCGTATCTTCTCAATGCCGAGACTCACAAAAATCTCAGCAAGATATTCCAGTTCTTCAAACGAAAGCAGGGTTTCGCGTTTTGCCCACGACGGCTCGCCGTGCGGCAAACAATAGAAGCATCGAAAATTACAGCGATCTGTCAGCGAAATTCGCAGATCTCGGATCGTGCGGTTGTGTGCGTCGCGGAGCGGCATGATCTTTATGATACATCAAAAAGCCTGCGGCGCAGGCGTGAGAATAGTAGCTAC
>JANOGL010000086.1:0-16030 GCA_031405985.1 Acidobacteriota bacterium
CCCGGAATTTGCTCTCAGGATACTTATCGAGAACAAGCGAGAGGTACGCGATTGCATCTTCTTTGAGCTTGGCCGGTGCGAACTTTACTTTTTCCTTTTCCGACTTCAGATCGACCTTCTGCTTGCCTTTCCCTTCTGACAAATAGTAACTGCTCATGCCGGCAAGGTAGAGAAACTCGTCCATCTTTGAGAATTCGGGATACGCGGCGTATGTTTCTTCAAACCGGTCGATGACGGACTTATACGCCTTTTTGAGCGGCGAGAAATATTGCTTTGCGACATCGAGATTGTGCTTCGCGTCGGCCTCAAGCAGCGGATCGCGGTCAATCGCCGGCGTGACATTGCGCTGGGCGTTTACTGAAAAGCACATGAACAGAAGAAGCAAGAACGATAAGGCAAAAGACTGTTTCATAACGTAGTTAAGATAATGATGCACCGAGTGGGGCAAACGTTTTCCAACGGTTCAGAGTGCAAGCTTTAGCTAGTCTCACCGCGGCGGCTTTACAAGCTAAAGCTTGCACTCTGAACTTTATTTAGCCGCATATTTTCCGATGATCGCGTCAAGTTTCTTCGCGGTCTCGGCGGGCCAGTTATCGGGCTGCGTAAAGATCGCGCGTCCAGTCGCGCCGGCGAACTGATTCGGCGTCTCTTTGGCGGCAACGCGTTTGACGGCTTCTTTTAGAACGAGCTGTGCGTTGCGGACGTTGCTGGTGAGATATCCGATGACCATATCTAAAGTCACTGAATCATGTTCCTCGTGCCAGCAGTCGTAATCGGTGACGAGCGCGAGCGTGGCGTAGGCGATCTCCGCCTCGCGGGCGAGTTTTGCTTCTTGCAGGTTGGTCATGCCGATGATATCCATGCCCCACTGGCGATACACATTACTTTCGGCTTTGGTCGAGAAAGCAGGCCCTTCCATGCAAATGTATGTGCCGCCACGATGGACATTCAAACCATCGACGGTTTTGCAGCTCGCTTCGAGAATATCGCCGAGTTCGTCGCAAACAGGATGCGAGAAAGTGATGTGCGCCACTATGCCTTCGCCAAAGAATGTGGATTCCTTTGCACGCGCACGCGTTCGGTCAAAAAACTGATCGGGAATCACAAAATCCATCGGCGCGTATTTCGCCTGCAAACTGCCGACCGCCGACACAGACAAAATATATTCGACGCCGAGCAGCTTCATCGCGCAGATGTTCGCACGATAGGGAACCTCGGTCGGCGTGAATTTATGCCCGCGGCCGTGACGCGGCAAAAAAGCGACCGTCACGCCTTCCAACTCGCCAATTATAAACGCATCCGACGGCGAGCCAAACGGAGTCTCGACTTTTTGTTCACGCACATTCTCGAGTTCCGGCATCTGATAGAGCCCGCTGCCGCCGATGATTCCGATATTTACCTTTTCCATAAAATAGCTCTCAAACAATGCGAGGGACGATTCGTGTGCAATCGCCCCTCACATTTACTCTCACGCGTTTACGTTTACTTTTTCTTACCTTCCGGCTTTTTCGGCTCGGCGGCAGGTTTGCCGTCAGCGGGCGGCGCACCTGGCGCAGGGGCACCACCGGGCGGCATTCCTTGCGGCATCTGCATGCGTTGTTTCTGCTGCATTTGCTGAATCTCCTCGTCAGATACTGTCGGGATCGTGAAATCTTCGGCGATTGTCACGCCGTTCGAAGCGACGATTTCCTCTAGCAGCTTTTTCTCCTTTTCGGTCTCGAGTTTACTGCGAACAAAATCCTTGACCGGCATCTCGCGTGCGTTCGGATCGTCCGGATCTTTTGCCGCGGTAGAGATCAGGATGTGACGTACGTCGTAGGTGTCGCCCTCGGGTGCAGGCGGTTCGCCTTCTTTCTTTTCTTTTTTTGGAGTCGGGCCGAGCTTGCGCTCTAACTTAATTATGTGAAAACCGAAGTCCGTCTCGACCAACTCAGGCGAAACTTGTCCCTGTTCGAGAGCTAGAGCCGCAGTCTCAAACGGAGCGACCATTCGGGCTTTTGGCACGTCGGAGTAAAGCCCGCCATTGCCTTTTCCGTCGGCGCCTTTATTACCCGGATCTTCCGAAAGCTCGTTCGCAAGTGCCGCAAAATCCTCGCCGGCTTTTGCGCGATCAAGTATCTGCTGTGCTTTTACACGTTTTTCGGCAGGGCCGAGTTCCGGATGTTCGGCGATGTATTTATCGACTTCCTCGTCGGTGACCTTCATTTTTTCCGCGGATTTGTCGGTGTAAAGCTTTGTCAGAAATGAGGCCTGTTGCAGCTTAACCTGAAGATTCGCTTTCTTTATAAATTCGGGCGTCAATTCACCCGACTTTGCTTTTTGCTCGTATTCGGCTTTGTAAATACGCGTCTTTGCAAAGATGTCGCGAGCCTGAGTTTTTTCTTCTTCGCTGATCTCACGGTCTTTCATCTCAGGACTTGAAGCCTTGAGAATCTCGATCTTCGCGTTTAGAAAATCTGTGAACTCATCTTCAGGCGAACGAGTCTCCGTTTTTTCGCCAAGCCCAATTTTGTCCCAAAATGTCGGCGACGATTGCGGACCGGTGTTCTCCCAATACGCCTTGATCTGATCTTCGGTGATAAAACCGAATGGTGGCATCTGGCCTTTGTCTTTATTGATCTCGCGATCATAATTGACGGCCAAAACTTCGGCTCGTATATTTTCAAGCTCCTGCTTATTATTTGTCTCGTCGGCGAGTCCTTCCTTTTTTGCCTGGCTCGCAAACGCCATCATTTGCTTTAATCCCTCGAGCTGTTTCTTTTTGTTCTCAGGATCTTCGGCAAGCCGTTTTAAGGCCATCGGGTTGGTCTTTTGAACATCGATCAGTAAGGTTTCGATCTCTTCGCGAGTGATCTGATTAAACGATATGTGCGACGCCCCGCCGACCTTCTTTTTCCAAACGACAAGGCCGAGGCCGATCGCCAAAATTGCGACGACTAGAATTAGTCCTTTTCCTAAATTGCTCAATTTAAAAATTCCTCTCTTACAAAAATCTGCCAAATGTCAAACGGTTATCTTAGCAGACGAATGTCAAATCAACTAGTTAAAATATGGATTATTTGACCGTTTGGACGAGTTCGAGCAGGACGCCATTGGCGGACGATGGATGAACAAAAGCGACGAGACATCCCTCGGCACCGATGCGAGGAGTTTCGTCGATAAGCCTCATTCCCTGAGCTTTTAGCCGCACAAGCGCGGCCTCGATGTCCTCGACCTCGACGGCGATGTGGTGAAGGCCCGGCCCACGTTTTTCGAGGAATTTACTAATCGGCGAGTCGTCCGAGGTCGGTTCGAGCAGCTCGACGCGGCTTTCGCCGATCGGCAGCATGGCCACGCGAACTTTTTGATCTTCGACCGTCTCCGTGTGGACATTTTCGAGGCCAAGAGCGTCAGACCAGAATTTCAGCGCTTCGTCGATTCCTTTTGTAGCAATGCCTAAGTGATTGATTTTCATAGACTTACTTTACTAATTCCTCGACTGCCGAATACGGATCGATCTTTTTCTCGGCGATCTCAGCAGCAAGTTTGTCGAGCCTTTCGCCAGTGCTATTTTTGCTTAGCAGATCTGACAAAAGGCGTTCTCGCAGCAATTCGGTCAGCCGCCAACGGGCGATGGCCTTGCGGCGTTCATTTCGGTGCGAATCGCCCGATTCAAACTCACGATAACTCACGATCGCGGCCGCAAGATCGTCAATCCCCTTGCTCTCAGTTGCGATGGTTTTTATTATCGGCGGATTCCACATGTCGGGACGATGGGCGAGTGAGAGCAATGCTTCGAGCTCCTTTTGCGTCCGCAAAACGCCTTCGCGGTCGGCCTTGTTTATGACAAAAACGTCGCCGATCTCCATTATTCCGGCCTTTATCGCTTGAATATCGTCACCCATGCCCGGCACGAGCACGACGACCGAAACGTCCGCCGTTTTTACAATCTCGACCTCGTCCTGGCCGACGCCGACCGTTTCGACAATTACCCTATCAAAGCCGGCCGCATCGAGAATCGCGACCGCATCGACGGTCGCTCGCGAAAGGCCGCCAAGATTACCCCGCGTCGCCATAGATCGGATAAAAACGCCCTTTTCCAGCCCGAGCGTTGCCATTCGAATGCGGTCGCCGAGAATTGCACCGCCCGAAAACGGACTCGACGGATCGACGCAGACAATGCCGATCTTCTCGCCTTTGTCTTTATAAAACAAGGCAAGCTTATCGACCAGCGACGACTTTCCCGCCCCGGGCGAACCCGTAATTCCAATGATCACAGCATTTCCAGTTCGCGGAAAAAGGGCCTTCATCAACTCGGCGGCTTGAGCGCCGCCGTTCTCGACGAGCGTGATGGCCCGCGCAACAGCACGCGTTTCACCGGCTAGTATTTTTTTAATCAACTCGCTTGTCATTAAGTCGAAACGCTATTTTCGCATCACTCTCGCACGAAGACAAAAATGACGAGCCGTTCAGACTCGCCATTCTCCATTCTCAATTTTCCATTCTCAATTAACTACATTTGCCCTTCGTCCGCCGATGGGCCATAGATCGACGGTACGGGAATATCGTTGAGCCGCAGATAAACTGAAAGCTGGCCACGATGATGAACGATATGATTCATCACGAAAGTTCGCATCACGGCGACCTTCGGCATAGTGAAATAGACCTGCTCGCCGTTGCGCATCGTCCACGGCGTCATGAAAGTGTCGTCCGTAGCTTTGCTCAACACGTCTTTTGCCGTAGCGATGTGGTCGTCAAAGAATTTGAGCAGTTCCTCGCTGCTCTTCGGCTCAAACGGAGTGAAATCACCGGCTGCGAAATCTAACACATCCTGTGTCAGCGTCTCTTTTGTCCAACCGAACATCTCCGCGACATGCGACGCGAGGCGCCCAAACGTCATCGATTTTTCATGCGGCTTCCAATCGAATTTATCTGCGGGAACGCGTTCGAGACACGCCCTTGCCGTCTTTGCTTCGTTCTCAAGCTCCGCCAAAAATGCCGTCGCCAATCTGCCGGGAGCGGTTGCTGTGCTTGTACTCATAATTTTTCTCCTTTTGTACTGTATTGCGATTATACATTTTTTGAACGTCGCGGGAGCCAATAAATATCAACTAAATTTGCTATTGGACCGACGATGAACAATGCATAATATGGTGCATGAATGACTTCAAAAAGTCGCAGCACCATCTCGGCACAAGCGACAAGAAACACTACGACGCATTGAGCCTTAATAGATGATCGCACAGTTGTTTTTGGGTCCGTGATCATAAAAAAGATGAATAGCTGATACATCGGTCCGGTGATCGGTGCAACTTCGGCGAGAAACGAATGTCCGGTAAAAAACGTGCGCATAAGGGCGAACGCAAGAAAACTCACGACATAGGTGAGCGTGATGTGAAAGCGTCCAAGACGGTAAATTATAATCGAACCTAAAATCCAGATTACCGCCATCGGGAGCAGGTTGTTCCCCCATTGTATGCTCAGACTCGCTACCGCAAACGGTGCGAGTAGCAGCATCGCACTAACGCCAAAATTCGACGGATTCCAGATATGGCGATCCTTGGCGCGGAGAACATACTTCGAGGTGATCGAGAGCGCCGAACATAATGCAAACGGCCAGAAGAATGGTGAACGGATCAAAATACCGACGCTAATACCTGAGATATACGCGCTTGCGAGATTTGGGATTTTACCGGTGAAAACCTTGCCGAGCACAATCTCTAAGCCGATTGAGACCGCGATCGCAAGCAGCGTCTGAGGATAACTCTCGAGCATTCCAAACCCGAGCTGTCCGACTAGCAGAATTGCGGTTATCAGGAGGGGGGCAATGAAACGAACGTCGACGCCCCAAAGTTTCTTTGGCGGCAATGCTTCGTCCGCCGCCGTTCCTTGCGGCAATATCAGTTCTGCGCTCATTGAACCTCTTTAAGTTTATGGAGTCTATTTGGCTCCGGCTTTTCGATGACTTGTATTTTACCAGAAGGCCAGCGGATTTCGACCTTTTCGACCTTTGGGGCTTTTCCTAATCCGAAATGGAGCCGTCTTTGATTCTGCGAACTGAAACCGATGCCTCCGCTGATTTCCTGCACTTGCTGCTGCCCGTTCCAGAAAACGCGAACCTGCGCGCCCAGAGAACTTCTATTGCTTGTTGTTCCTTCCAGATCGAATTCGAGCCATGCATTTGAGGGGTCGACCGTGTTTTTATAGATCAGTACGGGACCGTTTTGACTAGCTATTATCAAATCCAAAACGCCTCGATTCCAAAGATCGACCATCGCGACGGCCCGGCCATCTAAGACTTCAGTCGCGCCGACGATCTGGGCGACATCATTGAAGCGTCCGGCACCGTCATTTAGCCAAACTTTTTTTGTTTGGTAACCCGCAAGGCTGCGACGGCCGATCGGTGCCCAGTTCTTTGCATTGTCGATGATCGAGTTGTTACCGACGGTTATCTTCGAATAGTCGTACCAATAATTTGTGGCCGTCTCGGCCGAGATGAAACCATTCGTTAAGAACAGGTCCTGGTTACCGTCGTTATTCAGATCACCGAACTGAGCTCCCCAACTCCAGCCACCAAATTCGACACCGAAGTTGCCCGCCTGGTTTTCGAACTGCAATTCGCCTAAATTCGGCTTTTGCATCCAGAGATTATTGCCCTGCAGCAGAATTCCCGGCTCGGAGATATTCGAAACATAAATGCCAAATTTGCCCTGGTTCAGCACATCGCCGAAGCTCGCGTTCATTCCGCTCTTTGGCGCAAAACCGACGCCCGCTTTTTCGCCTGAATCGACAAACCCCTTGCCCCGGTCGTTCAAATAAAGCTCCGAAACACCATAGTCGTTGGCGATGAAAAGGTCGGGAAATCCTGTTCCCCGGAGATCAGCCGCACCGGCCGCGAGTGCCCATCGGTTCGAGTCGATCCCTAAGAGTTTGCTGACCTCCTCGAACTTGCCGCCGCCCAGATTGTGAAATAGATATTTTCGCCCGCCATTTTTCGCGTACTCAAAACTTTCGGGCATTATCAGCGTGTTTTCGAGCTTCCAAAGATCTAGATCTTCACGAAAATAGCCGCCGACAAATAAGTCGAGTTGGCCGTCGCGGTCGTAATCGAGCCAGATCGCAGTGTTTACGTTCGCCCAGGCAGGAAGTCCGGAACCGCCGGTTATACGAGTAAAACCTTTGCCAGAGTCGTTGTGAAAAAGCTCCGCCCGGCCCCATTTGTATACAAACAGGTCGTCGAAACCGTCGTTATCGTAATCGCCCCAGACCGCGCCCATCGAAACACCTGTGTCACGACGATTTACATCGGCGATTCCCATCGAATCGGCAACATCGGTGAACGTGCCGTCGCGATTGTTATGATAGAGGGCGTTTTTGCTATCCTCGCCGCTGTTTGTCAGATAAAAGTCGTTCCACCCGTCGCGGTCAAAATCAACCACCGAAACGCCTGCTCCCATTGAGGCGATTATTGGCATAATGTTGTCGATCTTTGAATCCAATTTGGGCGAACTGTGTTTGAAGTTCACGCCTGAGCGGGACGCCACTTCTTCAAAATAGAACCCGTAACGAATCATCGAGGCTGCCGTGTCAACTCCCGTCTTTCGGGGCTGATCAAATCGCTTGATAACAAACGGCATCGCCAAAAGGGCGGCGAAAAAAACGATCAGAACTATTTTCGGCAGGCGTTTCATTTATTTCTCACCGCATTCCTGAATCGATCGGGCGCGACGTAACGCGTATGAAAATTCAACCAATCCGCGGAATTCAGTTTATAGACGGGATCGTCCTCGAGTCGTGTTGGAATGCGTGAATAGTCGTTTGTCGCGCGAGTGGGCAGCGGCAAAACTGTTTGCGAAAATACATTGTTGTAATCGCCCTCTTTGATCCAGCCGACGCCGGCGATCACAAAATCGCGCTTCCAACCCTCGCGAACCGGCGGCAATTCCGCAAATCGGAGCCTCATCTCGTCGCCCGCCGTGACCAAAGCATACCGGTCGTCGGTTTTCGTTAGCAATTCCAGAATATCACCAAAACGAGTGTAGTAACCCTCGATGCTTCGCCAGCGCTCAGTGGTCGTCGCGATCGTCTCGTAATCGGCGATCTCCGGCGAGGAATCATTTGCTTTACTTACGGCCGAGAAACCGCGGAACCGCAGCTCGGCCTGCGAGAGTTCGAGTTGGCTGATCTCATTTTGCGTATCGTTGGCGGCGACCGCCCAGGCCAGTCTGTCCCAATAAACTTCAGAATTCGTGCGAAGCCGAAATCGATTTGTCCCCAAGGGCAGATCGACGACGATCGTTTTGAATTTGCTCGCCGGAACGCCGAAATCGTCCTTTACCGTTTTCCAGACACCTTTTTCGTTCAGCACGTCGAGGCTCACCGTCCTCGGCTTCTCGGCACTGTTCTGGCTGATCGCGACATTTAGAGATGTGTCAGTCGGGTGCAGCCAGCCGTCGGCGATGATGTAGATCGGCTTGTTGGTTGGGGCGTCCGCGGGTAGTTCGAGTTCGACAAAATGTTCGTTGGCGACGCCCTGGTAGCGGGCTTTCCTAAACGTGCCGAGGAAATTTTCGTCGAGATCGTTGATCATATTCGCGACGTCCGTGCCATTTTCGTTCGTGGCCGATGCGAACGGCTGTGGAATTTCCGTCGAATACAGTTTTAAGGGCGTTGGTATTGGATAAAGTTCATTCGCAAATACGTCCGTTTCCACCGGATGATCGATAACCATCAGCGAATATCGGTCGACATAATAGCTTTCCCAAAGCTCGTCCGTGATGCGTATTTCGTAAAAACCGTCTTTCGCCACGAGTTGCTCGCCCGGAATCTTGTACCATTCCTCGGTTTGCGTCACGGGCACCGTTTCAGTGTTCGATACACGTAACCCCAAAGAAGTTCCTAGCGGCGCCGAATCCTTGACGAATTTGAACTCAGTGCCGTTCCAGGCGAAAAGATGCGGGCACGAACCGGTCAAGCGTTGGCCGACCTGCACAGCTTGGTTTTGAGAAAGGTCAAACTCGGCCTGCGTAAACCCGTTGCCCCACACGATCCGCAAAAGATCGACCGACGTCTGTTCGCCCAGGCCAAAATGCACTTGCGGCGAATCGATGACCCGTTTCTGGGCAAGCAATCCCGAACGTATCTCCATCTCGCCGCCGATGCCGAACGAATTCACACGCTGATCGCCCTCGGCCTTCGCCGAACGCGGTCGGACGACCTGCCAGCCGTAGTTTTTCGAACCGGAGTTGATGAGGGCCGACGGCTTTCCTTCGGCATCGAGGCCAACCAGATCGAGACGACCATCGCCGTTGAGGTCCGAAGCTGTGCCGATAACTATTGATTTAGTTGCGCGTAATTCGCCGTCCTGAAATTTCGCCAGCGGAATAAAGCCGCCGTCCTGTCGTGATTGCCATACCTGTCCTGCGATTACAATGTCGGGTGATCCGTTATTGTCGAGATCTGAAATCAGTAGCGCCGTAATGTCTGCATCAGGGAATGCCGCTTCGTACGGACACTTTAACTCGGCTATCGTCCACGATTTGCGCGTGTCATCGGTAGCTCGCAGAAACTCTCGGCCTTTACGTATGACGAGATCCAACCTGCCGTCACCGTTTATGTCGGAGATGGCTACTGCGTTAACAGGGTCGGATACCGGCGAAGGGCGAGCCGCAAATTGTCCGCCCCGCTCATTTGAAAACACGTGTAACGCGCGCCGAGAATCTACGATTGCGAGGTCCATATCGCCGTCCTCGTCGAGATCCGCCGATACGAAATCGATTAACCCATAAAGGTCCGATAGCAGTTTGAGTTCCTGAAACGTGCCGTCGGCGTTGTTTTGCAAGATAACCGGCGGGCCACTATCGGCAGCGAGCACAACGTCCAAGTCGCCGTCGATCTCGACATCGAAAGTGAATGCCTTTAGATATTTTCGGTTCAAGATTACGGGCGACAGCTTGGTTTTGGCGGTGATGTCCTGAAAATTGTCGTCAAAAAACCGTAGTTCTTTATCGCCGACCACGACAAAATCGTTTTTGAAGTTGTAATCGATATCGATTGTTTGCAAGTCGTTCGACGCGCCGACGGATAGCGTTTTATCGCCGACATGAATTTCTTTATCGTTTGCCCAGGCGACCGCCGGAGCCGAGTCGCCGTCGAGATAGACGGCCTTGCACCAGCGGGCTTTTTCGTTTGCAATGAGCTGCGCCGTAAACTTCAAATTCTCGTCTGGGGCAGCTGGTGAGAAATCGGGCGTTGGCAGTCTCAATGGTTTGGAGAAAGGTTCTCCGACTATCGTTTCGTCAAATCTGACATCGGCGATCTCGGCTCGAAACTCAGGCAGACGCAAAAGCACGTTTCGAAAAAAGGCGATGTTTTGCGAAACTTCGCGGACGTTGCCGCTGCCCGCCGAGCCTTGCAGCGTTTGAAATTGCTTTTGAATCTCGGGTTCCCACGTAGCTGCCTTCGGCTCGATAGCGGCAAATATCGTTTTCAGCTTTTCGGTGTCGCCGTGCTTTGCCGCCAGCCGTGCGATCTCAATTTTTGTCGGCAGGTTGTTCGGCTTAACGCGCGAAACCTGTTCGTAAGCGGCCATTGCTTCGGCATCATTGTTTTGTCGTTCATACTCGCGTGCGAGCGCAAATTGAGCTTTCAAGTCGTTCGAGTCAACCGCGATCGCTTTTTTCAGATTATTGACAGCGTTATCAAAATTTCCACGCAGGGACTCCAGCACATATAAGTTTCGCTGAACCTGACCGTTATCGGGTGCAAGCACGCGGGCTTTTTCAAACGATGCGGCCGACGTTTCAAAATCCTTCTGCCGCATCTGCAAAATGCCAAGATTTGCCCATGCCGCGGGTTCGCCCGGAGCAAGGCTCACTGCGTTGTCCAGTTCGGTTTTAGCGCGCTGGTCATCAGCCGCTTCCATGGCGGCAAGCCCGACGTAAAACGATTTGACCGTGCGGGAAAAATCATTCGACGACTTTTCGGGCACACTTGGTCGGCACGCGGACAAGAGCGTAACCAAAAGTATGATTTGACCAATCTCGCGCATTTATTATTGACGGTTCACGAGAGTCTCGTCTTTGATCTTTGGATCATTTCCAGATTTTTCTCGAACGATAGTTCCTCGCCAAAGCCATCAACTAGCGGCGGATAAACATGCTTTTGATACGCCGGATACGCCTCGGTGCGCAGATGCGAGAGCATATGGTGTCCGGTCCGAGTATCACGTTCATGCCGGAGAGCCGAAATATCGATCGGGGCCACAACGATGCGCTCGCCCGGCCCTTCCGACGCTTTGGCGAGAATTCGTCCATCAAAATCGACTATCATGCTTCCGCCCGACCACGAATACGGCGGATAATGATTTAGGCTCGCCGCCTGGTTTGACGCAACGACATAACACATATTCTCGAGTGCGCGGCACCGGTTGACAGTCGTCCACCAATCCATCGGCTCCGTTGCGTTCCAAGGATCCATGTAAGCCGATACGCGAGCTAGAATTTCGGCGCCGTTCACGGCAAGCTGACGCGGAGCCTCGGGAAAAATCCAATCGTAACAGATCGCGGAGCCGATGTTTCCGATCTCGGTGCGAGCGACCGGGAACATTTCTTCCTCATAACCCTCAATATCGTGCGGCGAAGAATGAACCTCGAATGGTATCCACGGATTTACCTTGCGATATTTGTACAGAATGCCGTCGCCGCTGATTAAACAGGTCGTGTTAAAAACATGTCCCGGATATTTTGCGTCTGTTTCCAGCATCGAACCGCTTTGAATGTAGATACCGAGTTCTCTTGCCTTAGCTTGCAGCCTGTCGGTGTGCTCATTGGGAATTTCAACGGCGAGCTTGTCGCGGAGGTCGGCGAGTTTTTCAAATACCGGCGCGGCGTGGGCAAATTCCGGAAAAACAACCAGCTTCACCGGCAGGAACGGAATCGCTCCAATGACCGCCGAATCGATAATGTGCAAAATCCGGTCGGTGTTGCGCCTCATCTCGCTGCGTGTCACGGGATTAACGAGATCGGTTTGGCATGCGGCGGCCGAAAATCTGATGTGTTCCATTTAGTAAAGCTACTTGATCTGTTTTTCGCCGGGAATAAAGGGGATCGCTTCTTTTCCCTGACGGACATAGTAAAACTTTCCGCCCGCGAGGTCCTTTATATTCTGCTGAGTTCCGCCTGGCCAAAAGATTGTCAATTCATCGATCTTAGCAGCGGACGCGAGACCAAAATGAATACGAAAATCGCTGACCGAAAGATAACTTTGTGAGCCCATTACCTGCCTCTCGATCTTTCGGTCGCCGATTCTTGCCACGACTCGCGTACCGATCGCGCTGCGGTTTGCTTTATCGCCGTCCAGCCACAGAATGACAAAATTGCCCTTTTCGGCGGTAGTGTTAAAGCCAATCTGTGCCGTGCCGCCGTTGTTTGTGACTACGAAATCAAGAGCGCCGTCTCCATCGAGATCGCCGGTCGCAAGCCCGCGGCTGACTTGCTTGTCGAGCAAAGCATTTCCGGCACTGTTGCTGATATCGGCGAATTTACCGCCGAGATTTTCATACAACGAATTCTGCTGAGCGAAGGTCACCGAGTCCGAATTCTGCTCAATATTGTCTTCGATATGTCCATTCGCGACCATCAGATCTTCGTCACCGTCATTGTCGGAGTCAAAAAAATCGATCCCAAATTTCAGCCGCGCACGAGAACTGGTTCCTACGCCGACGACATCGGAAACATCCTCGAAAAGCATAGGCTCACGTTGCCGGTACATTGCCGTAGCCTCGGTCTGGAAAGTCGTGTCGGCGATATCCAACAGACCATTGCCGTCAAAGTCCGAAAAGTCTGCGCCCATATTCGCCTGTTCTCTGCCGACTTCGCTGTAAGCCGAACCTGAGATCTGTGCAACGTCCTTTAACGTTCCCTTGCCGTCGTTTATCCAGAGCTGATTTGGCGAAGTGTCGTTCGCAACGAAAATGTCCGTGTCGCCATCGGCATCAATGTCGCCGATTGCCATGGCAAGCCCTTTCATAGGTTTTTTGTCGATACCCGCATCGTGACTTCCGTCCGTAAATTTCCCTCTTCCGTCGTTGATCCAAAGCTGATCGGAGACGGCCGAAAAAAGAATCGGTGTCGGATAGATTAGTAACTTATTGTGATATGAATTTGGCGGGTTTTCAGTCGGAAAGTTGACGTAACGAGCCACGAACAGATCTAAATCTCCGTCATTTTCGAGATCGAAGAAACCGGCACTTGTTGTCCACTTACCATCCGCTGCGATTCCCGATCGCTCGGTGACGTCCTCGAAGTCTTTGCCGGAATTTTTTAACAATCGATTGTTGCCATCGAACGACGTCAAAAAGACATCCGACCACCCATCGTTGTCAAAATCGCCCGCGGTGACGCCCATTCCGTAGCCCACGCTCGATAGCTTCCATTCGTCGGTCTTGTCGGTAAAATTTCCTTTGCCGTCGTTGATATAAAGCCTGGTCCTTGCACTTTCCGGGCGGACACCGCCAACTACGCCGCTATTTACTAAAATAACGTCGGGCGCGCCATCACGATTTATATCCGCAAGCGCAACGCCGCTGCCGATCACCTCGGGCATCAGCTTTTTTTCGGATCGGGTCGGCACGTGTAGAAAATTAATACCCGACCTCTTAGTCACATCCTCGAATTTTATCTTAGCCTGCTGGGCATTTTCAGTTGTGGAAGCCCCGCCTGGCTTGTTCGAACAAGCTGAAACTACAACTACGGCTAGTGCGATGAAGATAAGCAATTTATTAGTCATTGTCCCTTAATTTTTTGTGCCTCAGCGTTTGCTGCGTCTGCCGCCGCCTTATTCCCGAGGGCCGATTGCGCCTCGGCAAGATACTTGTAAACGGCCTCTTTATTTGGTTTGTCGGCGATCGGGATCATCTCCTGCGATAACCTCACAACCTCCTCATATCTACGCTCGTTCCAGGCGGTTTTCAATTTGTTAGCGAGACTTACGAAGGTCATCTTGCGGTTCTCATCGATGGCCAGTTGCTCATGGGCACGTTCAGTCTCTTTTCTATATTTCTCAGCCATTTCGGCATCACCTGACGCATGGTAAACACGGCTCAGGGTGTTGTAAGCCACCGTATTTAACGGATCCAGATCAAGAGTTTTCGTAAGGGTTTCAACAGCTTTGCCATAATCCTTCTTACCGAAGTAGATCAGACCTCGAAGATTGATATCATCGATTCTCTTTTGGCCAATTATGGTGTCCCAAACCGAATCCAGGTCAACCGCGGCAGCATCTAGCTCTCCGAGACCAAAATGAGCCATAGCCGCTAAACTTCGGATTTCGACATCCGTTGAAGCGGCCGAATCGATACTTTGAATAATTCCGAAACTCTCGGAAAATTTTCCAAGCTTGATATACACCTTAGCAAGCAAAACAGAATCAGCGCGCGTTCGTTCAGATGAGGAGTTCTCAATCAATAGCTTCTCTAAGCCACCCCAATCTTCGCGAATTATCAGCGCTGCCCGGTAACTCTGCTCGATTTCCAATGCGTTCGGATATCTTGAATGGAGAATCTTTAGTCTTTCGAAATTTTCGGGAGTAATTTGCCGAACAGTGTTGAGGTCGACGTTGATCCGTTGAAAATCCGAAATCGCAGCGGGGTCCTTTGCAAAAAGCTGTTTGTCGCGTTCGGCTTTACTTTGACACGAAATGAAAGGTGCTAATCCAAGTAAGAATATACAGAGTTTGACGTCTAACTTTTTGTCGCAGAGAAACTTTGGAATCATTTCTCTACAAAATAACCTTTTTCATTTAGGCTTTCAACAAATGCTTGGCGATGACAAGTCGCTGGATCTCCGAGGTGCCTTCGCCGATCGTGCAGAGTTTTGAGTCCCGCCAGTATTTTTCGGCCGGGTAATCTTTTGTGTACCCATAGCCGCCGTGGATCTGAATAGATTCTTCTGAAACGCGAACGGCTACCTCCGAAGCGTAAAGCTTTGCCATTGCGGATTTCTGCGTTACAGGCTTGCCCGCATCGTTTGTCGCGGCGGCCTGCAACGTTAATAATCTCGCACACTCGATCTGCGTCGCCATGTCTGCAAGCTTAAACTGTATCGCCTGAAATTCGGCGATCGGCTTGCCGAACTGCTGCCGTTCTTTAGCGTATTTAACGGCGGCTTCGTAGGCGCCTTGCGCAATGCCGACTGACAGGGCGGCGATCGAGATTCGCCCGCCGTCGAGCACTTGCATACACTGCAGAAAGCCCTCACCCTCGCTGCCGAGAAGGTTTTCGTCTGGGACGTAGCAGTCTTCAAAAACAACAGACGCCGTTTCGCTGGCGCGCATGCCGAGCTTGTTTTCCTTTTTGTCGCCGCGAAAGCCGTCCATCGTCTTGTCAAAGATGAACGCCGAAATTCCGCGATTACCTTTTTCTTTATCGGTCACGGCGACGGCGACAAGCGTCTGACATGCAAGTGCGTGAGTAATAAAGTTCTTCGAGCCGTTTACCTTCCAGCCACCGTTCGAGCGAATCGCGGTCGTCCGGGTTCCGCTGGCGTCCGAGCCCGCCTGCGACTCGGTCAGTCCCCAGGCTCCCCACGATTCGCCGCGAGCTAGCGGCACGAGATACTTCTGCTTTTGCTCTTCGCTGCCAAACATATAAATATGGTTTGAGCAAAGCGAATTGTGCGCCGCGACCGACAGAGCGACCGAGCCGCAGACGCGGCCGATCTCTTCGATTACGCAAGCGTACTCGACATAACCCATCCCAGCGCCGCCATATTCCTCAGGAAAAGTCACGCCAAGCAAGCCGAGCTCGGCAAGTTTAGGCCGTAATTCCTCAGGAAAATGCTGCGTCTCATCCCACTCCATTACATGCGGGCGAATCTCGCTCTCGGCAAATTCGCGGACGCTCGCCTTGATCTGCAACTGCTCTTCGGAAAGTTCAAAGTTCATAACTTGGTTTAATTATAACGGACAAAATCCATTTCAACGCAAAGACGCAAAGGTCGCAAAGCCGCAAAGTTAGTTTTAGTTTCACTTTGCGTCTTTGCGTCTTTGCGTC
>JANOGL010000069.1:0-6618 GCA_031405985.1 Acidobacteriota bacterium
GAAGCCGTGAGAATTCGCTGATCGCATTCGACGGATTTTCGATGTGTTCAAGGCCTTCGACACAAACTATGTGGTCGAATATTCCGTTATCATACGGCAGACGCGAATCGAGATTGCCCGAGCGGATCTCGATATCAAAAACCTTGAAAAGCTCGGGGTAAAGGTCGCAGCAATTGACATCGTAGCCGAGATTTTTGAGGCGCAATGCAAGAGCGCCTTCGCCGGCGGGCACGTCGAGCAGCCGGCCGCGAGAACCGCTAAGGATCGACTCAACCGTATCGTAAATGGCTTCGTGCGCTAACGCCTTCGGTTCGGACATAAGTTACAAAAAGACGATCTCGACGACTTCGCCGGCTTTGAATATCTTGCCTTTTGGAATAAATATTAGCGAATCCGCTCGCGAAAACCCGACAAAATCCGATGAGCCTTGTGACTTAATCGGAATGGTAACCAAATGACCGGATTTATTTGTCTCAAGCCGTGCTGGTAAATACGTATCGCGATCGCGAGCGGCCTTTGCGTCAGCGGCGATAACAGCGACACCGCGTTTTAAATCTGCTTGAGTTGCGTGTTGTAACTTCAAAATCGCTGTGCGGACAAGCAGGTGAAACGTCACCGCCGCCGAGACCGGATTGCCCGGCAGGCCGAAGATCAACGTTTTCCCGAGCCGTGCAAAAACCGCTGGTTTGCCGGGCTTGAGACAAACTTTGTCGAAGAAGATCGTTGCCCCCAGCTCAATAAGCGCAGCTTTTGTATGATCGTACTTGCCGACCGAAACGCCGCCCGTTATGACAAGAATGTCGATGCGTTTTGACCCAAGCTTGATTGCTTTTTTTAGCTCGGCGATGTCGTCCTTAATGATGGGGAAAATAGTTGTCGCGGCGCCGGACTTGCGGCATAGAACGTCGAGCATCGCCGAATTCGAATTGCGTATCTGATCGCGGCCCGGCCGTTTTGCGACATCGACGATCTCGCTGCCCGTGCCTAGAATCGCGACGCGAGGGCGGTTGCTAACCTGTACTTTCGCGTAGCCAAACGATGCTAGAGCAGCGATCATGTTTTCGGTCACGATCTCGCCGCTCGCGAAAATGCGCTTTCCTCTTTTTATCTCGGCGGCCCGTCGAACGATGTTCTGGCCACGCTTTGCGGATTCGTTAATTGTCACAAGCCCGGCAGCTTCACGCGTCAATTCGACTTTCTGCACTGCGTTGGCGCCGCTCGGAACCGGCGCACCTGTCATAATTCGCACGGCTTCGCCGCGTCGCAGTCTTTTATGCCAGCCGCGGCCGGCGGCGGATTCGCCGATTATCTTCAGAGTGACCGGAGCGTTTTTTGTCTCGCTTGCAACAACTGCGTAACCATCCATTTGCGCTCGGTTGAACGGCGGCAGATCGTTGTCGGCGACGATGTTTTCGGCAAGAGTTCGACCGACCGCGGCTGACAACTCAACTTTCTCCGAGCCGAGCTTTCGCGTTTCGCGACCGATGAGTTTTATGGCCTTTGAGATCGGTATCATTGAATGATGTAAAACTCTGTCTGCCGCGGTCGGATAAACTTGTAACCGTTCGGCGTCATCACGGCGTCGTCCTCGGCCATAATCGTGACTTTTTGATTATTCCATTCGGGGACGACGGTCGATGTGTTTAGCTCGATCGACATGTACGAGCCCGGCAAGATTCGATTGCCGCCGCCCCCGACCGTGCCGCGAAAATCTATCGACGGTCCGAGACCGTGGCCGTGCGTGCCGAGCGGATGCGAATAGATCATCGCTGCGATATTTTGGCGCTTCATCTCGGCCATAGTTTGACCATAGACTTCGGCGCCGGTCATGCCGACCCGAGCTACGGAAAAAAGCGCGTCTTGGAGTTTGTTTGTATTTGTCAAAGCGGCTTTAAGGCCCGCCGGCGCCTCGCGTTCGCCTTGCCCGAGGACATACGCGTGTTTCTGCCAGTCGGTCGAAAGGCCCATATAATTAAGCCCAAAATCGACGTGCAGCAGATCGCCGGGTTGGATGATCTCGGCCTCTTTTGCAGTGCTCAAAAATTGGCCAGTATTGCCGGTCTCGGTTTGTTTTCGCTGGATGCGCAAGTCGGGTTGAAACCAAACGGACAGCCCAAGTTTGTTAACCTGCTCCAACATCCACCAGCGAACGTCGCCGACGGTTGTCTTGCCGGGCTTTATAACTTCGTTCGAGAAAGCGCGTCGCGTGATGATGTCGGTCGCGAGGACGGCCTTCTCGTATTCGACAAGCTCCTCGGGAAGGCGCGTGTCAAAAAACTCTGTGAGAAAATCTGCCGCCGACACAAACTTCTTTTCGTTCTCTGCGCCGAGCGCATCAACGAGAAAACGGTACGAGTCGTGCGAAAGCCCGCTCTGCTGTCCGCGAGTGCCGCCGATGTTGAGCGCGATATTCTTCGGGTTGCGCTCTTCTACGATCTTTCGCAGCTCCTCGCCAAACTTGTCGCGAGCCGGCATCACAAAACGATAGTGATTACGAAGGCGTTCCTCGTCATAACGCAGCATCGCAATTCGCTCGATGCGTTGGCCCTGGTCGATGAAGATAAAAATGTCGCGGCGGCCGACAATCGGAATCGGCGGGACGATGTGCTCAGTTACGGGGTCGCTGTTGAACTCCTCATTGACGACGAGCCACATCTCGATGCCGTGGCGTTTCATCATCGGCAGAAGCAGCGAGCCGAGCCGCTTCATCAGCCACTGCTCACGAACATCCATCTGCTGCCGCTGATCAAGCAACTTCGGCATCGACGGAATGGGGGCACTTTGGCTAAATGTCGTCGCGATCGAAGAAACGACAATCAATGAGCTGAGGATGATGTATTTGGTTCGCATAGTCTCCTTATTTCGCAGTTCCAAGGGCGAAATGATAAACTTCGTATTTGATTTTAGACCTGAATTTTATCATATGATCGAATTTGAACTGACTGAAGAGCAAATTGCGTTGCAAAACACGGTGCGCGAATTTTGTGCGGGCGAGGTCGCGCCGTATATCAAAGAGTGGGACGAAAAATCGCACTTTGACCGGAATGTGTTTGACAAGATGGCCGAACTTGGGCTGTTGGGCGTTTGTATTCCCGAACAATACGGCGGTGCTGGTTTTGACTACATCTCCCTCGGACTCGTATGCGAAGAACTCGAGGCGTGCGACACATTTTTGCGCGTCGCGATGAGCGTGCACGTCGGCCTTAACAGCTTGAGCGTTTATTCGTGGGGAACCGAAGAGCAGAAACAGAAATATCTCGTTCCGCAGGCGAAAGGCGAGAAACTCGCGACGTTCGGTCTGACCGAGCCAAATGCAGGAAGCGACGTTATCGGTATGCGCTCAACCGCGCGGCGTGACGGCGACCATTGGATCTTGAACGGTGAGAAGATGTGGATCTCGCTCGCTGACGTTGCGGATCACTTCTTATTCTTCTGCTGGACCGACCAGGAAAAGCAAAAAGTGCGCGACCACACCGGCATTTCGTGCTTTATTGTCGAGCGAACTATGCCCGGCTTTTCGAGTGGCACGATTCACGGCAAACTTGGGATTAAAGCCGGAAACACGGGTTACTTTTCGCTGCAAGACGTTCGCGTGCCGGCTGCGAACATGCTCGGCAACGAAGGCGAGGGATTTAAGATCGCGATGTTCTCGCTTGAGAACGGCCGCTATACGGTGGCGAGCGGCGCAACTGGCGTGATTCGCGCGTCGCGTGACGCTTCCGTGAGTTACGCAAACACGCGTGAGGTTCAGGGACAGACGATCGCGAACTTTCAGCTCGTAAAGCAAAAGATCGCCAACATGGAGGCCGATTACGAGATGTCGCATCTGCTCTGGCTACAATGCGGCTACCTCAAAAATGAAGGCAAACCCTCGGCGAAAGCTGCAAGTCTTGCAAAATGGCAGGCGACCGTACGCAGCGAAACCGCCGCGTCGATGGCGATTGAGATTCACGGAGCGAACGGTTACACAAACGATTATCCCGTTGAGCGTTATTTGCGCAATTGCAAAGCTGCCGTTATTTACGAGGGAACGCGCGACATTCACACGCTGATGCAGGCAGATTGGGCATTGGGGCTGAAAAAAGAAAAGGCGGCCCGCGTTACGCTGCCGCCTTATAAACCGAATGATGCAAAGGGCATCGCCGGTTGATCTATTTCTTGTCGCCGGTTGTTTTGCCGTCTGATGCAGGAGCGTTTGCCGGTGGATTTGTTGACGTGCCGGTTGATGTCGCTGGTTTCATGTTGTCGAGTGCCGGACTCTTGTTGGTGATCTTCCATTCTCCGTTTTCTTTTACAAAGACTGCTTTGATGCCGTTCGGATAGCTGTCGCCGCGAATCTCGGCAACGGCCGTGTCGCCTTTAATCTCCTCATTACGAATCTCGCACTTTTTACCGAGCTTGTCGTTTTCGAGAAACTTCGTCAGGCTTTTAATGCCTTCCTCTTTCATCTGCTCTTCAAAATTCTTTAGCGTGTCTGATGAATAAAGCTTTTTGATCGCGGCCTCGTCCTTCTTGTCCATTGCCGCGCAGTAGGCTTTGAACATCGGCGACAGAGTCGGCGCGGCGTTGACTGTCTGCTCAGGCGTTGGCGTCGCTGTTTCGAGCGGATTGTTTGAGTTGCCGTTTGTGGCGGCGTTGTTGTTTGTCGCGGTATTTGGCGACGTAGGGCCGCAACCCGCGAATAAAACTGCACTGATAATAAGCGGAAAAAATGTAGTAAATTGCTTCATAACTTAACGTGTCTCCTCAATTTGAGAATTCACGAGTATAATAAATTTACAGGCAATGAACAAAACTGCGCAGACCGAATTGCACCGGCTATTTTTGATCGAGCGACTGCCCGAACCGTTGACGGCGGCGAGCAGCCATCTGCAGATCTTCGACAATTATGTTGAGAACACGCGGCTGCGATTGCGACAAATTCGCGATCCGTATTCGAATGCGTGGACGCGGATCTTGCAACAGCGATTTCCGGCCAACGAGGGCGAATACGCGGTGACAAAGCTTGCCGAGATTCATCTCAACGACGAGGAACACGCGGTGTTCGAGCGATCCTTCAACCTAGGCGGCCGCGAGATACGCAAAAATCGTTATTTTCATGAGGTCGACCGCATGTCGTTTGCATTTGATGTTTTTCTCGGGCCGTTGTGGGGGTTGAACACGGCGCGCGTCGATTTTGACACGCGTGAACACATGATCGCGTTTCTGCCGCCGCCGTTCGCGGTTTTTGACGTCACTGAGAACATTTTCTTTAATGGCGAAAATCTCGTCGGTAAAACATTTGAGTACGTTCAGGCCGAAGTTGCGGCCATCGGAGCGCAGATACCACAGATCGCCGCAGAAGGTTAGCTACAAATGCACGAATAAGAACTGCTATTTCGCTGCTTGGGTTTTATTCGTGCATTCGTGGCTAATCTGATTGCGTTGACCTATCGCCGACATTTCGGCAAACTAACTTTTTACTTTTGAGGACATACAAGATGAGTTTTATTGAACAGGTGTGGGCACGCGAGATCATGGATTCGCGTGGGAACCCGACGATCGAGGCCGAGGTTATTTTAGAGGACGGCACGCAAGGCCGGGCCGCCGTGCCGAGCGGTGCTTCGACCGGCGAGAACGAAGCCGTCGAGCTGCGCGACGGCGACAATGCGCGCTATTTGGGTAAAGGCGTTTTGAGCGCGGTCAAAAATGTAAACGACGTCATCGGCCGCGAACTCGAAGGCCTCGATTGCCTCGATCAAACGTTGATCGATAAGACGATGATCGAACTCGACGGCACCGAGAACAAATCCAAGCTCGGTGCGAACGCGCTTCTCGCCGTAAGCTTAGCGAATGCACGCGCCGCCGCGAGTTTTCAGGAGATGCCGCTTTACCGTTACATCGGCGGTGCGAACGCAAAGACGCTGCCCGTGCCGATGATGAACATTCTCAACGGCGGCGCTCACGCCGATAACAACGTTGATTTTCAGGAGTTTATGGTCATGCCCGTCGGCGCGACAAGTTTTAGCGAAGCGCTCAGATGCGGTGCGGAGATCTTTCATAATCTCAAAGGCGTGCTCAAGTCGCGCGGCTATTCGACGAGCGTCGGCGACGAAGGCGGCTTTGCGCCGAATCTGAAATCTAACGAAGAAGCTGTCGAAACTATTCTAGAAGCCATCGAAAAGGCCGGTTACAAGGCCGGCGAAAACGTAATGCTCGCGCTCGATCCGGCGTCGAGCGAGTTTTACAAGGGCGGCAAATATATTTTTAAGAAATCTGACAAACGCGAGCTAGCGTCCGACGAAATGGCCGCGTACTGGGCTGATTGGTGTGCGAAATATCCGATCATCTCGATCGAAGATGGAATGGCTGAGAACGATTGGGATGGTTGGAAAAACCTGATGGGCAAAGTTGGAGACAAGGTGCAGCTAGTCGGCGACGAAGGCGGCTTTGCGCCGAATCTGAAATCCAACGAGGAAGCTGTCGAAACTATTCTAGAAGCCATCGAAAAGGCCGGTTATAAGGCCGGCGAAAACGTAATGCTCGCGCTCGATCCGGCGTCGAGCGAATTTTATAAAGGCGGCAAATATATTTTTAAGAAATCTGACAAACGCGAGCTAGCGTCCGACGAAATGGCCG
>JANOGL010000128.1:0-15099 GCA_031405985.1 Acidobacteriota bacterium
ACGACCGATTGGATCGAGTTCTACAACGGCCGCCGTCCACATGACTCGCTCGGAGGCACGCCTCCTCGCTCCTCATGCGGACAGTCTTCTCTTAACCCGGATACTCCATTTTAAACTGGCGCTAAAACGGGGAGGTTTACACAGCCACTTGTGAAATTTGGGTTCCACCAAGATTATCACCAGCCTTGGTTTGATCTCCTCCGACAAAATCTCCCGCAATATTGTAGATAGGTGAGCCTACGACCTTATCGTCTGCTTCTTTGATAATCGGGTTCTCCACATCCTGCCCCAGACCTTCCTCTTCGACTTTTCCTTCAAGGTAGAAACTGTGTAAGGGTCTTAAACCATCCGTAAAGATTTTTTGGAGACCAGCATCAAGACTCCGCTCGATTGCGTCGGCTACAGATTTATGAATGTTTTCGCCAAATGGATTCTTTAGATAGTCCTGAAACAGTTCGATTTTGCGGAGAACGTATGGCTTAGATTCGGTGACAAAACTATGGACATCTTCACCATCAGGGAATTTGTTATATTTTTTACAAACTTCGATGTAGGTATCAACACGAGATTCGATCACATCCTTTGCAAAGGTCTTTATTCTCGCAACATAAATCTGGGTTTGAGAAACCCCGTCTTCCAGCGGTACTAATCGATTAGATTCAGCGTAAAATTTAACGGCAATATCCTGATTACGCGTTTGGGCATTATGCGAAAAGTAAGATATTTCTGCATCTGTCAATTTCATATTCTTTACGTAGCCAACATAGAACATGATCAACGGAACCGCAACAATTATCCGCGGCTTTTCCTCGCTACACGGTGAGATTTTGTCGCCAAACCGGTAGCAAAATCCGCTTAAGCCTCGTTCACGGGGCTTTTCTTGTATAGCCACGTCCTTTAGGGCGTGGTAATGATGCGGAGATAATTACGGAGGGCGTTTTAACGTCCTTCACGCCAGTTCGACGAGGATATTCGGCTGTCTGCTGATGATCGACAAGAGTTTCAGCGTCGCTCCTGATGGCTTTCCGATGCCTTGTTCCCACGATTGAACCGTCTTGACCGAAACGTTGAGATGCCTTGCAAAAACCGCTTGCGAGAAATTCAGCGTTTCACGCAACCGGACAATCTCGCGGCTGCCCAGATTCTTTGGAGGAAGTGGCAAGGTGCTGGTACGCAAATCGCTTCGTTTCCCTTCGGCGTGTTCCACCGCCTGCTTTGTAGATGCGATCAATCTGTCAAATGTGTTCTTTTCCATATCATTATTACTCCATCTCGCGATGCGCCCTTTTGAGGGCTGTCACGAGTTCACCAAGTTCTGCGGCCTGCTTTGGCGTTAGATCGATCTTGTCTCTCTTGCTGTAAATCGCAAGCAGATAAAACCGGTCGCAACCAGGCAGATAAACATAAATGAATCGAAATCCGCCGCTTTTGCCACTTTTGCGTTTTGGATCACCGATCCTCCCTTTCCTCGCACCGCCAGTTCCCTTTATAACATCACCCAGCAGTGGATTCGCCAGCAGTGCATTTTGGATGGCAAACAACGTCCCATCATTTGCAATCCGCTGTAAATCCTCGGTAAAGATTAGCGTCTCGGTAAATGCAAAGAGCCGGCGTTGATCCATTTGAGAACTATACTAGTGAGTAGGATAGATGTCAATGTTTTGATTGTTTAACTGTCTAACGTAGAACAACTATTCGGTTGTTGCCATTTCGCAGGAGTATGAATTATACTTTCGATTCGTCGGCTAAATGGCGCCTTCGTCTATCGGTTAGGACGCGAGGTTCTCAACCTCGAAAGAGGGGTTCAACTCCCCTAGGCGCTACCAGAAAAAACAGTGGGCAGTTGTAAGTGGCCGGTTGTCAGAAAGAGCGAATTCTCAACTGACAACTGACTGCTGACTACCGACAACCGAATTATGATCGTTACAACCGGAATTGAAATCGAGGGCAAGCAAGTCGCGCAGTATCTCGGCGTGGTTCGCGGCATCGTCGTGCGGGCGACAGGTTTGGGACGCGGCATTATCGGCGGATTAAAATCTCTCGCCGGCGGCAACATCGAGGAATGGTCGGAGGTTTGCGAGCAGGCGCGAATGGAGGCCTTTAACCGAATGGTCAAACACGCTCACGAGATCGGCGCCGACGCGATCATTGCAATGCGCTACGATGCGACCGAGTTCTCGCAGGGCGCCACCGAGGTTCTCGCCTACGGCACGGCGGTCAAACTCGGATAAATAAATTTCTAATGTCGAACTAAGAAACTCTTTTCATTTCACATTCGCACATCGTAATTGGTTTCCTCCGCAAAATTTACGGCAAACTTTCCAGCGGAAAGGCGAATCTTTAGCCACGTAACTCTCCTAATTCAAAAATTTGAGGATCAACGATGAAAATAATTTCGACATTCATTCTTTTGGCTGCAATCGCGTCGATGGTTGTGTTTGCGACAGGCTGCCCCGACCGCAAGAGCATTGCCGATATCGAGGCGAATCCCGGCAAATACGCCAATAAAGAAGTCGTCGTCGCGGGCACGGTGCGCGACAGCTATGGCTTTGGCATCCCGGGCACGAACATCGGCGGCGGCGCATATAAGATCGACGACGGCACGGGCTCGATCTGGGTGTTCGTAACCGACGGCAACGTTCCGCAAAAGGGCGCGCAGGTCGGCGTCAAAGGCACCGTCGGAAGCGGCGTCAGTTGGAAGGGGCGCAACTACGGGCTCGGCATTTATGAAAAAGACCGTCGTTACAAGAAAAAGTAATTTCTATTAGAGAGTGGTAAAATTGGGCGGCCCGCGCATCGTGCGTGGCCGCTCGTTTTATATGGATGCGATTGTTGCCGGATTTAATGGTGCGTTGGCCTCGCTCGATCAGCGCTCGCGTGAACTCCTCGACAAAATAGACGACGCACAGCTTTTCTTGCGAGTTGCTGACACAGGTTCGCTCGCCGGAGCGAGCGTCGGTGAATACATCCTACGCAGTGCTGCGATGGTCGAGAAAACTTTCGGTGGAATAACAACGCGGCTTTGGGATGACCCTTTCGAATGGACGCTGCCGGAAAAGCTATCGGACAAAGCCGCCGTACTGCTTTACCTCGACGAAGTCGAAGCAACGCGCGCGAAAGGCTTTGCATATTTCACTTCAGACGACGACCTCAGTCGCCAAATTCCCGCACCCGAAAAACTAACGCCGCTAATTGATATACTGCTCGACACGTTGGTGAAAGCATCGCACTACCAAGGCCGAGCGGCCGTCGTGTATCAGATCATCTCGTGTCCGGAGCCCGACCGTTAGGAAGGGCGCCTGCAATAGTAACAGGCGCCCTTACTTACGTGCGGGCTACGGACACAACTGCCTTTATTGCGCATCGAACATTTTCGTGACAGAATTCGTTGTTAGAAACACCATGCACTGCCCTAGTTGCGGACAACATCAAATAAATAACGAAAGCAAGTTCTGTTCGCGGTGCGGCCTGCCGCTTGGCACAATCGCCGAGGTGGTCGCGCACGGCGGCTACCTGCCGCAGCTCGTACAACTCGCTGAGATGAATCACAAAAAACCTTTCTTTTCGAAAAAGAACGGCGTGACGTTCGGCATTATTTGGTTTATTTTCTTAACGATGTTTTGCACCGCGATGTTGGGAATACTCAATGCACCGGACGAATTGATCGGGATCGTCGCAATTACAGGTGTGTTTGGAGCAATGATGATAATTGTCGGTTCTCTCGTAGGGTTGCCGAGTTCAAAACCGCCGACGCTACTTGCTAACGCCGTTCCGATGAAACCCGATCAATTGAACCCCGCAAGCGCACACTCCGCGCTTCCGCCACACCAAACGCATCCTGTGTACGCACCGGCCACGGGCAATTGGCGCGACACAAACGACCTACAGCCTGCGAGCGTTACCGAGAGCACGACTCGCCTTCTCGACAAGGAAGGAAAGTAGAATGTTTTGCCCCCAATGCGGACAGGAGCGGATTTCGAGTGAGACGAATTATTGTTCACGGTGCGGTCTTTTGCTTACAGCTGTGAGTGATCTGCTTCTTGTGGGCGGCCTCGGCCCTCTGGCAACACGGACAGCAAGCGCCCTGTCGCCAAGAAAGCGCGGGTTAAAGCAAGGGCTTTTCATGTTCCTGCTTACCTTCTTATTTGTTCCCTTAGCCGGTATGATCTCAATCGCGCTAGATGTAGAGCCAATCGCCGCCGGCATCGCCGCCATTTTCTTTTTTATTGGCGGCCTTTTAAGAATGGCGTATGCAGTGATGTTCGAATCAGGTGATCCCGGTGCGCCGACACTTGAGGAAAAAGCGCTGGCAGGTGTGGCTGGGTTCAAATCTCCTCGAACTTCGCAAGGAGCGTTGCCGGCTCAGAGCTCCGGGCCAATCGCGACATTCATCGCACCGGCCTCAGGCAATTGGCGCGACACAAACGATCTGCAGCCTGCCAGTGTTACCGAAAACACAACTCGTCTGCTCGAAAAAGACGACGCCTCTCAATAACCAATTGCCAATCCATCGCTGCGCGAGTCGATCGCGCCGAGCCGCACGCCTTTCTCATCGATCATGATTCCCGTCGCCGAAGCAATGTAACCCGAATTGTCAGCGAACTTGTGTCCGTAGCCGGTAAGCACATTCATCGTGTCGGGCGACATTCCGTAAGGCTCGTAATTGATCTGATCAGGCAGCCATTGATGATGAATGCGCGGCGCGTCGATCGCCTCAGAGATGTCCATCTCGTGATCGATGACGTTGATGACAGTCTGCATCACGGCGGAAATAATGCGGGGGCCGCCGCGTGCTCCGACCGCAAACCACAACGAGCCATCTTTGCGCAAAACAATCGTCGGCGTCATCGACGATAAGGGTCGTTTGCCCGGTTCGACTTTATTTCGCTCGCCCTGCACGAGCCCGAACATATTCGCTCGGCCCGGCCGCGCCGCAAAATCGTCCATCTCGTCATTCATCAAAACGCCCGTGCCTTTGATCGTCACGCGCGAGCCGTAAAGATCGTTGATCGTGTATGTATTTGCGACGACCGTGCCGTCGCGGTCAACAATTGTGTAGTGGGTTGTTTCCATCGGCTCAGCGCCGACCGCTTCACCAAACTTGATCTCGCGGCTCGACGACGCGCGGGTGAGGTCGATCGACGCGCGGCGCGTTTCCGCGTACTTCTTATCGATCAATTTCGTGACGGGAACATTCACAAAATCCGGGTCGGCCATGTATTCGGCGCGGTCTGCGAACGCGCGCCGCATCGACTCGGCGAGGACATGATATTTCGCAGCGGAGTTCGACTGCATCTTTGCTACGTCGTAGTGTTCGAGGATATTCAGCGCCTCGAGCATCACGACTCCGCCCGAACTCGGCGGCGGCATCGAGATGATCTTGTGGCCGCGATAACTACCGGTCAGCGGCGTTCGCTCTTTTGCTACATAGTTTTTGAGATCGTCGAGCGTGATGAGGCCGTTGTGGGCTTTCATATCGTCAGCGATCAGTCGCGCGGTTTTGCCGGTGTAAAATTCGCGCGCGCCTTGTCGCTCAATGCGTGCGAGTGTCGCAGCAAGCTCAGGCTGACGCAGCACGTCGCCTTCTTCAAACAACCTACCGTCGTTTAAAAAGATGCGCTTGCTGTCCTCATAATCTTCGAGCGTGTCTTTGTATGCTTTGAATAACTCCGCGAGCCGATGGCTGAGAACGTAACCGTTTTGCGCGATCATTCGCGATGGACGAACAAGGTCGGCCCAACGCACTTTGCCCGAACCATATTTTTTGAACGCAAGATCAAAACCCGCGAGCGTGCCCGGCACGCCCGAAGCGCGATAGCCGACGGTCGATGAACCTTCGCCGCGAATAGGCTCGCCTTTGCCGTCAACGAAAACATCTCTGTGCACGGCCTTTGGCGCCATTTCGCGATAGTCGATTGCATGCGTCTCGCCATTCGCCTTGCGGATCAGCATAAACCCGCCGCCGCCGATATTTCCCGCCTCGGGATACACAACCGCAAGCGCGATGCCGACCGCGATCGCTGCATCAACGGCATTGCCGCCTCGTCTCATAATTTCGACACCGATCTTCGATGCAAGCTCGTGCTGCGAAGCGACCATCGCATGACGCCCGCGAACCGGCGCAGGCGCTGCCAAAACCCGCTTCGATACCGGCGCGAACGAAAAGACAAACGCCGAAACGACTAATAAAACAAACGCTTTACTGAACGGTTTACAAATCATATACGAACTCTCATCTGTAAGGTGGTTATCTTAGCTTATTACGGCAATGCTAGATAAGACTTCATTGCGTCTAACTCGAACGTGTGAATAACCGCCGAATACCGTCGCAATAATTCCTCGATTGTTTGCGCCGTGCAATTACCGACGCGCAACCGTACCACCTTCGGCGGATGTCCAAATAGCAAACTGCGCTGCTGAAAGTCCAAATCCTTTGACACAATCACGAAGCCGTTTGCTTTCGCGTGATTCCAAATATCAACGTCTTGTGATTCTTTCATCCCAGCTTCGCGGATATGCTGGCTGTCTGGGTAAAGGTCGGCTAATTTCTTTGGCAATCGCCACGACAAATTTTGGTCAAACAGCAATTTCATACTGCGGCAAAACGGCAAGGCGTCGCTCGCGATCTGCCGCAAACGCCAAACAAGCCCGAATGTCTTCGTGCGTTAGGTCAGGAAATTCATCTAAAATCTCGTCTTCCGTCATGCCACCAGCCAAATACTCAAGCACGTCCTGAACGGTCATTCGCAAACCGCGAATACAAGGTTGCCCGCTTCGTTTGCCCGGTTCGATCGTAATAATATCCCGATAGTCCATATCTGAAATAATAACAACAAACCAAAAACATACAAACTAAAAATACAAGCCAGTTGCTTTCGCTTCACGAGAGACCGAACGTCCGATTTAACCGGCCGAAAGTGAACAGCATCCAATCCGCACCGCAACGACGATGAAAGCCATGCTGTCGAGCGACCGGGTTGAATAACCTATTCTGTCGCTCTTTCGTCGCTGGGCTGAGGACGATCAGGAAAAGCGTTCTTTCCGTGCGAGTTACTAATCCCAAAAGCAGCGACCTGCGATGCCAAGATCGTCATCGAAGGCCACAGAAAACGCGAACGCCGAAATCCGTATCATTGAGACGATTCTTTGGTACACAGAGCACGCTACCAAGAGCTCCAACCCATTTTACGGACCACGGGGCGCCGTATTCACCTCATAAGCGCTTCGACCGTATGTTGCCGCGCGTAGCACGCCAGTCACCGGATGCACGTCGAGATCGTTGATCTTTGTTAAGGGAAGTCCCGTGCTATATAGATCCCAGGACCAAGTTGCGCCTGCATCCGCGGAGCGTCCACGATAAACTCCTTGGTATGTTCCTGCGTAAATTGTGAATGGCAAGAATCGGTCAATCGCAAGCGCATTGACCCTGAGGCGAATCGGCAGGTCCGAAGTTATGTCTTGGGGCACAATAGTTCCTCGGGACGGCCCATCAGTTGTGTGCTTTAGGAAAAACACTCGTTCGGAAAGCTGTTGATTAGTTGCCACAAACACATTCGCCGCATTGGACGGATCGACATCGATATCGGTCACACTGAAACGTGTTTGACTCGGGGATAAGTTAAGTTTTTGCCAGTTGGTTCCTGAACCTCCGGCCCATAGCTCCCCAGTACTTGTCCCAAGGTAATACAAATCAAGAGTCGGATCGATCGCAGTGCGAATCACGCTCCCTGTAGAAATCGCCGCAGAAGTGGGAAAAATCCTCTCCCAGCCGCCCGAGGACCCGGCATCAGTAGCGGATGGGCAAATGGCACATGTCGGGAACGTCGAACGCCAGAGAGAAACGCAGGACGCGAGCAGGGTCGTATGCCTAGCCGGATGGACCTGAAAATACATATTGAAGCACCGATCTGGCGTCGGTGTGATGCCACAGGCAATGCATTGCCAGCGTCCATGTTCTGGAGGCGGCGGCGCGAGCCCAATTTTTCGTGCGATGCTGTCTTGATATTGATTCATCGCGTATTTGATGTCAGAGTCGGTTGGGTCAATATCTACTGTCGCCCCGTCGCCACCTTTAATTACTTGCCAGGCATTGCTCGATCCGTCATATTGAAGCGTACCATTATCCTGAGTCCCTCCGATGATCAGGTTAGGTGAGGTAGCGGCAGCTTTAATGTCGTAGAACTCAACATTGGCAAGACCATCCCCAATGAAACTCCATGACGTCGTTGGCGGAGAATTGGGAAGTGTGGTCGGCAATCCACGATCAGGAGACCGATAAATTCCACCATCTGTGATGACATAAATGACCCGCGCCGACGTGGGATCGGTTGCAAATCCGTGATGATCTACGTGGGGCTGTTGTCCAGGCCGTTGGGAAAAAGTTACCCCACCATCGGTTGATATAAGGAAGTTAACGCCACTCACATAAACAAATCTTGGGTCCGACGGGTCCGCATTCATTCGATTCCAAGCATTATCGTCGGCGCCGGGCCCGATAATTTCCCCACGGCGCTCCCACGTCTGTTCTGAGAATCCCCCTATCGTGCATCCTATGCCGGTTGTGCGGTACAGCTCGAACTTTTGTTTCGCCTTATAACCTGCGTACACCGTGTTGCCGGATAATGCCAAGGTGATCTTGTAATTGGTGCCGATGGTCGGAGGGAGTGAGCCTCCAGAACAGCCGCTGAGTGGCCTCCAATTATTGCCCGCGTCTCGCGATTCGTAGATGCCCGTTGTGAAGGTGACCGGCGGTTGTCCGGGAATGGGGTTTGGAATGGGGCTTGAAAGAGCCGCCAGCAGCCTATCCGGATTCGAGGGGTCCATCACGAGGTCTGTGGCCCGGCCGCCTGAAAGCTTTAGAGTCCACCGAGTCCCCGCGCTGTCGGTTTGCAATGCGAAAATGCCACTGCGGCCCGTGACGTAGACTAGTCCTGGAGTAGTCGGATGAACCAACATTACTTCGCCGGTTTCATTAGTATCAGGAGTTAAAGTCGTATCAGTCATAATTGGGTTCCAAATACTGCCCCCATCGATCGAACTAAACACCCCGCGATCCGTAGTGGCGACGAAGATCTGCGAACTATCCGATGGACTGATGGCCAGGGCCGAAACTAGCAGGGACGGCAAGATATCCGTGATCGTTCGCCAGGAGGCGCCGGTATCAGTCGTCTTCCATATGCCGGCTCTTGGAGATCCTACATAAATAGTGGAGGGCGCCTGTTGGTTGATCGCGATTAAGTGAAGTCTACCCACGGCACCGAGAGCTGCTCCCCACGTAATTAGACGGGGACCGATAGAGACCCACCTGTCAACTTCTGAAACAGCGTTCTCAACATTCAGCACGGCTAGATTGTTCTGCTTGTTCACTTCGAAAACCTTGCCGTCCACATCGACTTGAACACGAACGTTAAATCTGCCTGCTGGCGACGTTATGGTGCGCGAGATATAAACAGATTGTCCGATGCCCAGTCCTGGGGTCGTAACGGAGAATGTGCCTAATCTCGCCACCGAGCCTTCACTCGAAGTTATACTGGGAAAAATGTCGGTGCGGAAAATAGCTGCAACAGGTTTGGATCCGGCATTTCTGACACTGAAGCTGACCGTAATTTGGCGCGGACGGCCTTGTTCGAATTGTTCTGAGCCTACTGAAAGACGCTCCACAACCAGATCGGTCGACGGACGGGTGTCGCGCGTTAATATATTGTTCAAAGGGCTAGCTTCCGTGTGGCGGTTGCGAGGATTCACTTCGACCGAAATCAGCAGGGTCAGTGCTTGTTTAGAATACGGAATATCAATGTTGACGGACTGCCCCGGCTTCAGCATCTGCACATAACGCATAGCGACAATCTCGTTATCAAGTCGAAATACTAGTGGCGCCTCCGAGGCGATTTTCCCGACATTTTTAACTACCGAACGCAATACGATAGGACGGTTAGGCGGCGAAACAATTTCGAGTCGGGATATTGCGAAGTCAACTCCACGCAAATGTTTTGGCGATACTCCAATGTCCAGGAACCATGAGTTATCTAGCCGATCGATTTCCGTTAGGTCATGGTCAGGGTCAACGACCGTTGCCAACGAGTGAACCCCTGTTTGCTGCGCCGTCCAGAGCATCGTTACGTTGACAACTTGGCCGGCGCCAATATCAGCGCGCTTAGAGGCAACTTTCGCCATGCCCGCGAAAAGCACAATGTTAACGCTCCCCGCTCCACTGCGTCCTATGTTACGCACCGCGACTTCAATCTTGACGCGTTCTCCGACGACGGGATACTCAGGAGTCGCCTTAAGGCTGACAACTGCGAGGTCTGCCATCTCATCTCTGCGCACACCCTCAGACGTCGGCTGATTCTGAGACTCCGCCCTTGAGGCGGAAATCAAGATTAACCACGTGGCCGCCAATACGATTGCCGCGGCTTTCCTTATATCTTCTCGTTGCATTGTTGCTCTCCTTACAAAGAGTATTACTTTCGCTAAACCTAAAGTTTCCAAATAACCCAATCTGACGGTTCCCCTCGATCTGTTGTTAGCCGTCTGTAAACTTCTCAAATAGGCTCGCTAGATTTCGCAGGTCAAGTCCGTATATACATTTAACGAGCCGCCTAAATTATGATTATGCCGATTCAATCGGCATAACACGCAGATTTCGAGTTTTGTTCAGAATGAATCGTGATAATGACCGAATACACACAACATTTATACATCAGCTTATTCGGGCACGCAAGAAAAAGCTAAACTAGCCGATCAGGTTCGCGTCCAACTCAAAAAGAACAACGCTAACTACGGACAGATCTCGGACACCGTCTATGTAACAGTCAATCCATGATAAAGTAGTTAAGAATCACAAAAACTCGTCGTTGATAATACGCCGCGATTCGATGTATTTTCAACGGCGTCGGGTTTAATAAGTAGTTGGGCTTTCACTTACCAATTACTTAGGGGGAACATTTATGACCTACACATGTTTAGTCACGGTGAGCGCTCTGTCAGTGCTTCTGCTCTCAGGATCGTGCACCACAACAAAGGAACGTACGCCCCGGAGCGCTGCGGCGGCGTTCGAGCAACTCACGTCACTCGTTGGAAGTTGGGAGGGCGCATTCCCGGATGGCCGAAAACACTCCGTTTCGTACCGGCTCACGGCCGCTGGCAGCGTTCTCGTGGAAACATGGACACTCGGGCCCGACCGTGAATCGATGACCCTTTACAGCACCGATGGAATCAACTTGATCGCGACACATTTTTGCCCGCAAGGCAACCAGCCACGTCTGCGGCTTGTGCAGGGAAATGATCCGGCCAAACTGTCGTTCGAGTTTCTGGACGGCATCAATCTGCAAGTCGAGGGCAAAGAGCATCAGCAAGCGTTCTGGTTGAGAATTGACGGGCCCAACTCGTTCACACGCAGCGAGACATACGTAAAAAACAACAGCACGGCATCCGAGATTGCAGCCACCAGTCCGGAAGACGCCATTACATACACTCGCACTGACTCTATAAATAAAACGCCTTAACCCTTCACTCCGCACTGATTGAGGCCGCAATATCAGAACCAGCTTCATTATTTACCGCAAAAGAGTTATAGTCATTTCTTCGTAACTATCAATGAACGACGACGGCAGTAGTAGAAATGGAACTCAGACGCTTTTCTCCGAAAAGTTACGCGCAGAAGTTGCGCCGCTTACCCTCGCGGCTGCGACGCGGTCTGTCTGAATACCGTTTTTACGCCTACCTTGCCGTCCTCGGCCCCGGAATAATCGCCGCAAACGCAGGCAATGACGCGAGCGGAATCGCCACGTACTCCACGGTGGGTGCGGAATTTGGCTACTCGCTGCTGTGGGTTTTTGTGCCGATGGTCGTGGCCTTGATCGTCGTGCAGGAAATGTGTGTGCGAATGGGCGTCGTCACCGGTCAAGGCCTCGCCGATCTGATCCGCGAACAGTTTGGCGTACGCTGGACGGCGCTTGTGATGCTCGCACTGCTCATCGCAAATACCGGCGTCATCATTTCGGAATTTGTCGGCATCGCGCAGGCATCTGAGCTTTTCGGCATCTCGCGTTACATTACAGTGCCGGTCACCGCCGGACTGATCTGGTGGCTCGTCGTTAAGGGATCGCAAAAGCGCGTCGAGCGCGTTTTCCTCGCGATGTCGCTCGTATTTATTACATACATCGCAGCAGCCTTTCTCGCAAAACCCGACTGGACGGCGGTGGGCGAAAGCTTCACTTCGCCGCATCTCAGCAGCGAACCGAATTATCTTTTTATGCTGATGGCGCTCATCGGCACGACGATCACGCCGTTTATGCAAGTGTTCGTACAGTCGTCAGTCGTCGAAAAGCAGATGGACGTCGAGGATCTGCCGATCGTGCGGGCCGACGTAATCGTCGGGACGATTTTCGCGTGCGTCATTGCTGCATTTATCGTGATCTGTGCGGCTGCGACACTGCACTTTCAAGGAATCACGACTATCGATTCGGCGGCGACCGCGGCTGAGGCATTCGAGCCTGTCGCTGGCGCCTATGCTAAATATCTTTTCGGCGTCGGTCTGTTTGGTGCTGCGATGCTTGCAATGGGCGTGCTGCCGCTCGCGACGGCTTACAGCCTTAGCGAAGCTCTCGGTTTTGAAAAAGGTCTGTCACGTTCGTTCCGCGAAGCACCGATCTTTCTCGGCATATTTACATCGCTTATCGTCGTCGGTTCGCTCGTCGCGCTCATTCCCGGCATACCGCAAATTCGCCTGTTGCTCGTCACGCAAAGCATTAACGGCCTTCTGCTGCCGGTGCTGCTTGTCGCGATCGTTTTGCTTGCGAGCAACAGCGAGATCATGGGCGAACACAAAAACGGCAAGGCATACAAACTTTTTGTGTGGCTCATCACTTTGACCATCTCGGCCTTGTCGGTGGCGTTGATTGCGAAAACGATTGCTGGTATGTTTTAGCAAAACTTTATGGTGATGAATATAAGCCATAGAGAGCACAGAGAACACTGAGATGGAAAGTGATTTACCGACTCAGAAGATAATCGGTGCCGCAATCGAGGTTCATAGAACACTCGGTCCTGGTTTGTTAGAGTCGATCTATGAAGAAGCACTTTGCCACGAATTCGATTTGCGGGGAATTCGTTATCAGAGACAAGTTGAGATAAGCGTGATTTATAAAAATAAAGTTATTAAAGGCCAACGGCTCGATGTGCTTGTCGAAAACGAAGTCATTGTCGAAATCAAATCACTCGGCAAACTCGCCGAAGTCTCAATGGCACAGGTTCTGTCGTATCTAAAAGCAACCGGTTTGAAACGTGCATTAATAATCAACTTTGGCGCAAAAATGCTGCGTGAAGGCATAAGACGAATTTCTCTGTGACCTCTGTGATCTCTGTGGCTTAAATATTTTATGGCGTCGGAACTTCAGAAAAAAGTATTCATCTTTGTTGGGTTTGCGGCAGTTTGTATTATCTCTCTGCTCCTCTTCCCTATCCTCGAAGACGCTGTAAAAGCCTACCTCGCGTTGAAGTTCGGCGTTGTCATTTCGCCTGACGGAAAGCTCACCACAAACGACGGCGAACCGGGGATGATGCTCAATATGACCATCAGTATCGCGATAACTTTGCTCAAGCTGTTCAAAGTGATAATTGCGATGGCGTTGGTGATCGCGTCAGTGCGCTTCATCATCTATCTCATCACAAAAACTTTTTACCGCAATGTCGCACAGGGCGAGATCTCGTCGCTGCTAAAGACCGTTCTCTCAATCGTCGTTTACATCGTCGCATTCTTTATCATCTTTCAATATCATTTTCCGAACGTCGAACTCACCGCGCTTTTCACAGGTTCCACGATCATCGGCATCGTCGTCGGTCTTGCGTTGCAGGACACACTTGGGAATTTATTCGCCGGACTCGCCCTGCAAGCTGATCAGCCGTTTCAGATCGGCGACGTGATCATGATATCAGGCAACCGTGGCGAAGGCATCGTCGAACATGTTTCATGGCGCGGCGTGAAAATTCGCACGTTTCAAAACAAGCTGCTTGTCGTCAGCAATTCGGTGCTCGGCAAAGAGCTGATCGAGGTTGCGCCGAAAAATAATCTCAACGCCAAGCTCGTTTTCTTTAACACGCTCTATACCGACTCGCCCGCAAAGACAATTCAAGCTGTGCGCGAAGCAGTGCGACAAGTCGAAAACGTTTCGTCAAAGATGCGCCCGGTGGTTCGTATTCGCAATCTCGCGCCGGACGGCATTGATTGGGAGGTCAAATACTGGCTCGACGATTATCGAATTCAGCACGACACCGACGCTCTTATTCGCCAGCGAATCTGGTATGCGTTTCAGCGTGAGAAGATCAGCTTCGCCTATCCAACGCGAACTCTGTATCTCGAGAAAAAGGCCGAGGAGATAACCCCCGAAGAAGTTTTTAACACAACCGCCGAGCGTCTGAATAACGTATCGATCTTTGCCCCGCTCTCGAACGAAGAGATCGAACGTCTCGCAAACGCTTCGAAGTCGCGCATCTACGCACCCGGAGAAGCGATCGTTAGCCGGGGTCAGGAAGGCAATTCGATGTACGTCATCATTAAAGGCGCCGTCAAGGTGCAGATACCCGAGAACGATTATCAAAAGACGATAAGCACTCTGCGTGAAAACGATTTCTTTGGCGAAATGAGTCTGCTGACTGGCGAACCACGAACGGCAACGGTGATCGCGTTGAAAGAATGCGAAGTGCTGAGGATCGATAAAGAAGGCCTAAAGCCGATATTCGAGGGCAATCCGACGCTGGTCAGTGCGGTGAGCGAGCTTGTCGAAGAGCGTCGCGAACTTTTACGAATTCAAGCCGAGGAACATGCAAAAGAAGCGGAAACATCGCAAACAAAGAAAGGCGTTATGACGTCGATCAGAGGTTTCTTTGGTTTGAAATGAACACTCTTTACTACGGCGACAATCTGAATATTCTGCGGCGTTACATAAAAGATGAGTCCGTCGATCTGATCTACTTAGGCCCGCCTTTCAATTCCAACAGAAACTACAACGTTTTATTCAAAGACGAGTCGGGTGTCGAAGCCGACTCACAAATTACGGCGTTCGAAGACACGTGGCATTGGAACCTCGCCGCCGAGCAGAC
>JANOGL010000214.1:0-8179 GCA_031405985.1 Acidobacteriota bacterium
TCTTCGTCGAGAATCTTAATGATCTCGCTCAGCCGAATCTCGCCCGCGGGCCTTGCCAAAACATATCCGCCCTTCGTCCCGCGCGTCGAATTTACAAATCCGGCCTTGTTCAGTAGCCACATCAGCTTGCCTGCGTTTGCCGCCGAAATGCCCTCACGCTCGGCGATCTGCGGCAGCGTCAACGACTCGCCCGCCGGCAAGGTCGCGAGCTGCACGAGGCATCTCAAACCGTATTCCTCTTGTGCCGAAATCTTCATAAACTCAACTCAGACAATGATTTTGCCGATTCCCGTAAGCCAAATCATCTCAAATCATTACTTTTCTGTCAAGATTGGGAATTGCCACAGAGTTCACAGAGACCCCTGAGAAATTAAAAATGGAATCGCTTACTTTCTCTGTGCGCTCTGTGTTCTCTGTGGCTAGTTCTTTCCGTATTTTGCTCGAATATGCACGGCGCGTTCGATCAGATCGACGTTCTCGAGTATCTTTAGCCGCAGATCGTTGTCCAGATTTGGGTTGTCGGCGAGGAATTTGTTGACAATTGCGAGCGCCTTTTCGTCACGATGGCCGCCGATAAAGGCCGCGAGCCAGCCGTTGACGAAAAAGATCTTGCGGTTGCGTTTGTGGTTGGGCAGCTCTTTTAGCGCGCGTTCGAGATACGGCAAGGTTAGCTCGCTGTGCCTGATCGAGTTCCACGGCCCGAACGCCGCCTCGATCCAGCTTTCGCTGATTTCTTTATTAGCCGTGAAATCGTTCCAGTATTTGGCCTTATTCTCCGCTGTCGCAAAACCTGCTCGCGCAGCGTAGGCGTAACGTTTGGCTTCGTCGCTCGTCTCGGTTTTCTCAAGAGCTGTGAGCAAATTCGCGGCATCCGCGTCGCCCAAAATCGCGAGCCGCGTAACGATGTCGAAGCGGTCTTTGGTTTTTAGCGGAAGCTTGGTATCGGAGGCGGAAACACGACCGGTAGGGTGTGTGTTCGCTTTCGGCGATTTCTGCTCAACGGAAGATACACCCTCGCTACCGCTCAGGTTTCCGCCTGTCGCCAACAGCTTCTTCAAAACTCCACGCGCGTTTTCCGTCGCCGCAATATTCAAAAATGCCCGGTAGAACGTGATCCGCTGCCCGAGCGTCGGAGCGTTTTGCATTCGGTCAATGAGAACGGCTTCGATCCTTGGTACAAGCTCATTTCTTTGCGCTTCGGACAGATAATACGTCATCGCAGTCGAGACGCGTCCCAATAGCGACTGAATCGTACTCTCATCTTGCTCTGTGGCTAAGTTCTTCACCACCAGCTCGACGTATTCCTTCGGGTCGAGCTCGGCTTCGCGGACGCTGTCCCAGAGGCTGCCCCACATCATTGTCCGGAGAAAATCGTCCTTTTCGCTTCCGATATTTTTCAGGACGTAATCGCGGCTTTTGTCGTCGAGAAGGAAGATGCCGTAGCCGTAGTCGCCAGAGTTCGGAAAAAAGAACGAGGTATTTGGTGGAACCTCTGTGTAAGAAGGTCTATCAATCTGAGTCGAAATCCAAACCCAGTTATTTTTCGTCCGTTTGCCGTCAATGTTTATCGAAATAGCTTCAATTCTTTGTCTCCAGCGAAAACCGATGCGACTGTCTTGTGTAATGGCGTATCCATCCATCGACGATCCAGGAACGTCGCGGTAAGTCAGTCGCGTGGGCTCGTATCTTAGAACGGGCAATCCGGGACGCATTACCCAATTCTTAGCCCATTCTTTCTTACTGTCGATAGATGATTGTTTCCACTTAGGATAATCGGGGCTATTCAAAAATTCCGGGTTCGTTACAGACTGAATCTCTGCGTTCGCGAACTCATCAACTAGGTCACTCCATCCGGCATTCGCAAACTCGTGCTTCTTCAAAAACGCGCGGACGGCGGTTTGGAATTTGTCTGGGCCGAGGTAAAACTCGGCCTGACGAAGGAACGCCGGGGCTTTGTTGTAAACAATGTTGCCGTAGGCGCTCTTTGCAGCGGAGAGGTTTCTGATCTCTTGATAGATCGGCGTCGTGCCCTTGGTCGAGTCGGTCTGGTAGGCGGCCTGTTTGACGCGCTCGTAAAAGACCTTCCATGCGTTCATCTCGGGCATGATCTTCTCCATCGCTTTGTACGCCATAAAGGTCGCAAAGCCCTCTTTCAGCCACAAGTCGTCGAACCAAAGCATGGTCACCGTGTCGCCAAACCATTGATGGGCCGTCTCGTGAAAGATCAGGTTCGCCCGCGAAATATAGTCGTTCTTTGTCGGCTCGCTCGGAAAAATGATCGACGACTCTCTCAAAAAAGTCGCCCCCGCATGCTCCATCCCGCCAAACGGAAACTCCGGTATCAAAACCAGATCGTACTTCGGGAAGGGGAATTTGTAGTCGAAATATTGTTCGAGAAACTTGATCCCTTCGCGGTTAAGCCGAAAGACCTCGCCGGCGTGAGGTTTGAACTTGGCGGCTTGAGATTTGCGGACGTAGATCTTCGCTTTTGTCGGGTCCTTCAAAGCATCGTAGAGTTTTGAGTGCTCCTCTATCTTGAAGTTCTTTTGGGCATGGACTTTCGCGAGCAACGTTTCAAAGGATTGATCGTACCCATCAATAAATCTTTCAAAGTTTCCTGCGGCAAAAGCAAAAACGTAGGTGCTAATTGGCTTTGTTTCGTCAAAGTTTGCCGATAAGAAAGTCGTTCGTCCGCCAGGGCCATTGTAATTCTCAATGAAGTCCTCAGATTTTGTGTTTGAAACCGCAGACCATTCGCTCGGCATCTCAATCCTTAGCGTAAACCTCGCCTTAAGATCCGGCTGGTCAAACACCGGGAACGCCGTGCTGGCGTCGGACGGGACGAAGAGCGAGTAGATGTATTCCCCGCCGTCCTCTTTATCAACGTACCGCGTGATCGCCGAACCGCTGGTCAATATCGGTGAAGTGAAATCGAGCTTGATGACGTTCTCACCCGCGACCACGCCGTCGCGAAAGATGAGATGTTCACAATAGTCAGAACCGCCTGCGTCAGTGGGCGGCCAGTTCGTTGAAACCGAGACGGGCTTGCCGTTAACTAAAACGTTGGAAACCGTAGATTTCTCTTCATGTCCCTTTATTTTGCGCCAGTCGAGGATGATAGGCGAAATGTCGGCGCGTTGCTGCGATCCAGACGAGGGCGCCTGCGTTCCGGCCGATAGGTTGACCCTAATTTCCATGCTGCCTTTGAGCACGGGTGACATCTTTTCGAAAGTTAGATTGAGTTTGTAGCGAACGTCACTGTATCTCGCGGCCCGCCATTTCGCTAGTTCCAGCGAAACGCCCGGCTCGATGGTTGGCATTTGGGAAAATGCTGCGGACGAGAGAATACAGACGACAAACAATATCCGTGTCAGCATAAGTTAGTTTTTAACACACTCATGCCTTAGATGCGCAAAGATAGAGAACCAGCCACAGAGATCACAGAGCAAGCCGAGAAAAGTAATTATTTATTTCTCAGTGTCCTCTGTGATCTCTGTGGCTAATTATTTTTACAGGTTGAAATTAAAGCTCACGTAGCCGATTGCTTTTACCGGCTGGCCGTCGCGAACGAAAGGTTTGAACTTCCACTTCTTTATGGCGTCTTTGGCGGCGGCTTGGAGCATTGCGGGACCGGATGTTTTTTGAACTTCGGCAACATCGCCGGTTTCGCTGATCGTCACGTCGACCCGGACAACGCCTCTGGTTCGGAAGGTCTTGGCAGCAGGCGGATAAACAGGCGTGGATTGCTTGGTTGCAAACGGCAGAAGAGAACCGGCGTCGAGGGGCGATGTGTCTTTTGAGGCTTCGGTTTTCGGAGTCTCCGCAACCGGCTTAGGATTCTCTTTCGCCGGGGCTGAAGGAACAAAGATCGGAGTGTTATTTTTTGGGACAGACGTTTCAACCACTCTTTTCTCCGCAGGCCTTGTTTCGGTTTCGCGCGGTTGAGTTTGTTTTATCTCGGTCGGTTGCGGCAACGATGACGGTGAAACATTGTTCGCCGCTACAAATTCGGGCGATGGATTCGCCGACGTTTCGTTAACCGCACTAAGGACGACTTTTCCATTCACCGCCATCTGTTCGCGCATATCGGCAACCTGTTCTTTCCAAGCCCTCGCGTCGTAATCGTCGCGAGCGAGCATTGAACGCGAACTGGTTGCTTCTTCAAACAAGGCGATTGCGTCGGCTGATTTCGCCGGGGTTTGGCTGATCTCTTTTGATTGCGAGATGACGAGTTCGAGCGTCTCGCGCATCTTTTCGAGATCGTTTAACGCCTCGAGCGGTAGAGTGCGGTCGGCGACATTCAAACCCAGAGCGCGATAACGCTCGGCGCGCGAACGTGCTCCCTTGATGATCTGTCCGGCGACGGCTGCGTAATTCGCCGCAGCGTTTGGTTTCGTCGACTTTTGTTGTGTGTAAAATTGATTTAAGAAATCCTGCGCGCGTTTGTAATCTCCGAGTTCGAGATAGCTGTTCATCAGCAGCACGCTCGTGACCGACTGCACGGCGGTGTCGGCAGATTCTTTGCGAATATTCTCAAGCTCGTAGATCGCTGCGTTGTAATTGCGTACGGCGATGTAGGCTTTTGCCTTCGAGATGCGCTCGCGCATCACATCTCCTGAAGTAGGCGCTTGTATAGTTGCGGTTGACGTGGGTGAGGGTGAAACTGTCTGTGCCTGTGCGACACCGACCAAACTTATAAAAACAGATAAAATACCAAAAGCTGAAGCGTAAAACTTTCTGACATTTAACGGCATTCCATACCTCCTTTTCGTGAGTTGAATCTTCCGTAAAGGTCAAGCGAACTGCCTGTTATCAAGGCTCACTCTAACGACCCGAACAAAACTCGCGCGCGCAAACTTTTTCAACAAATCATCAAATCGAGCCGTTTCAAGCTCGCCAAATCAGTTACGCAAACTTTTGATGATTTTTTCGCGGTACGCGGTAGCAGTCTTTTTTATAACATTTTCGTTTAACGTGAGCAAACGCCGGTCGAGCATGACGACGCGGCCGTTTATGATGACGGTACGAACGTCGGACGCTTTTGTGGTGTACACGAGGTGTGAGTAAACGTTGAAGAACGGGGTTTGATGCAGCGAGTCGAAATCGACGATCGCAATGTCGGCGCGTTTTCCGACCTCGAGCGAGCCTGTGATGTCGTCGAGATGCAGCGCGCGTGCGCCGCGGATCGTCGCCATCTCGAACGCGGCTTCGGCAGGCAAAGTTTTGGGGTCGTTTGAGGTGAGCTTGTGCAGTTTGGCGGCGAGGTCCATCTCCTCCCACATGTTGAGATCGTTATTAGACGCCGGTCCGTCCGTACCGAGGCCGACGGCGATGTCGGCTTGCAGCATCGCGGGGATCGAGGCGACACCCGACGCGAGTTTCATGTTCGACGTCGGACAATGCGCCGCGCCGACGCCGCGATTTTTGTAGATCAATATCTCTTCCATCGTCAGCCAAACACTGTGCGCGGCGATTGTGCGATTCGATAAGAAACCGATCTCGTCGAGATACTTGACCGGCGTCTTGCCGTATTGCTTTGAGATGTCGTCGCGTTCTTTTTTTGTTTCGGCAACATGGATGACGACGGGTGAATTCAGCCGATCAGATTGCGCCTTTATCTTTTTGAGATCGTCGGTCGGCAATGTGTATGGAGCGTGCGGTGCTGCCGCCGGCACTATGAGCGGATCACCCTGCCATTTTTTTATAAAGCGCTCGGCATAGGCGATACCATCGGCACTCGTTTTGTTATCGGCGACGGGAAACTGAATGATCGTCTCACCAAGCACGCCGCGAACGCCCGCTTTCTTTGTTTCCTCGGCAATCGCGTCTTCGAAGTAATACATATCGCAGTACGTCGTCGTACCGCCGCGTATCATCTCAGCCAACCCAAGCCGCGTCCCGGCGCGCACAAACTCTTCATCGACGTTCTTCGCCTCGGCCGGAAAAATAAATTTTGTCAGCCAATCATCAAGATCGAGATCGTCCGAAATACCGCGAAACAAAGTCATCGGCACATGCGTGTGAGTATTTATCAAACCCGGAATTATAACTTTGCCTGCTGCATTTATTGTCCGGCGAACCTGATACTTTCCAACAAGATTCGCTCGTGTGCCAATCTCTACAATATGATCTCCGTTGATCAGTAAAGCTCCGTCCTCGATTACGCGGCGTTGCGGATCCATGGCTACAATGGTCCCGCCTGAAATCAGAAGATCAAATGTAGTTCTACGAACGCTTATAAGTTCGCGACCTGTGGTTGACCGCTGTGCATAACTAGAAATTGTGAGAACTAAGATGAGTAAAAATGCGAACGGTGATTTAAATTTATCCATAGCTGTTCAAAATAGCGAAAACTCGGGAACCCTAGCTGTTCCGATTTTCAAGTTCTTCAACATCGGCTAAATCTTTCAGTCTCCCAGCTGCTTTTTTGTTGACAAGCAAATCCTGATAACCGATCAATGTTACCGGTATCTCATCGATCTGAAGGAGTACGCGATTTGTGTAGCATTCGTCAAATTCAACGCCATCAATGTCAGTCGAAACTTCGAGGCGAAACGGCGGGACGCCCATGCGGAGTATTTTGCCGAACTGCAAAAGAACCGGAAGGTTCTGGTCTTTTTTTGCGTAACCGAAATCTTCTAGCGCCTCGGCAACGCGAGCCGCATTTTCGTTAGAAAAGCGAACCCAAATATCCAAGTCTCCAGTCGGTCGCGGATAACCATGATACCCAACGGCGTAACCACCGATTAAGAGATACTCAACTTTTTTTTCGTTCAGCAACTTCAAAAAATCCTTGAAGTCCGCGCTGACCTTCATCGTAGCCATAGGCGATCTGACGCATCATCTCTAACGCGGTGAGTCGTTCTTCCGGCGTCAGAGATTTCCAGTATTCTTTATCTGCGACGTCCCTTTCTTCAAAACTGTCGAATACTTTGATAGTTGATTTATCGATCTTCATCGAAATAATTTTATCAATTTTGCTCATTTCAAAAACTTCGTATCAAACGCCCGTGGCAGCAGGTCGCGCATTTGGACTGTTTCGACCTTGCCGTTTAGGTTTGCGAAGACGACAGGTATGTCGCCGCCAAATTCCCATATGATCTGCCGGCAGACGCCGCACGGCGGAGTGAGGTCTTCGGTGTCGGCGACGACGGCGATCTTTTTAATTTTACGTTTTCCCTGCGAGATCGCTTTCCAGATCGCGACGCGTTCGGCGCAGACGGTGAGGCCGTAGCTCGCTGATTCGACATTGCAGCCAGAGATTACTTCGCCATCATCGGTCTCTAACGCCGCTCCGACGCGAAAATTGGAGAACGGCGCATAAGCGTTTTCACGAACCGCCGTAGCTGCAGCTATTAGTTCTTTGTCAGTGTGTTCCATCAAAATTATTTCGCCGCCTTTTTCTCTTCAGCAAGTTTCTCACGCACGAGGCCGCAGAGAAATTCGATGCTCACGTGCGTTTGTCCGCCTTCCGGAATGATGATGTCAGCGTGTCGCTTCGAGGGCTCGACAAACTCGAAGTGCATCGGTCTGACAGTTCGGTAATATTGTCCGATTACCGATTCGACGTTGCGTCCGCGCTCCGTTATATCGCGCTGGAGGCGCCGGATAAATCTAATGTCGTCGGGTGTGTCGACAAAGACACGAACATCGAGCATGTCGAGAACGCGTGTCTCTGTAAAGATCAAAATGCCTTCGACGATGACGACGGGCTTTGGTTCGATGATCTCAATTCTGTCGCTGCGGGTGTGCGTTTTGAAATCGTAAAGCGGCATTTCGACTTGCAAGCCCTGCTTCAGCCGACGAATGTGATTAACGAGCATCTCGCTGTCGATCGAGTCGGGGTGATCAAAATTTGCCTGATGACGCTCATCGAGCGGCATGTCGGCTAGATTGCGGTAATACGAATCCTGCTCGACCAGCACGACTTTTTTTGCGCCGACGGCCTCGACGATCGCCCGTGCAATCGTCGTCTTTCCCGAACCCGTTCCTCCGCAAATGCCGATGATCATAAAGTTAATTTTAACAGGCTGGACAGGATAAGCAGGATTGGCTTAATAAAAAATTATCCTGTCTATCCTGCCCATCCTGTTTTAATTTATCTTCGCGACAATTCTCCTCAGCAATTCCCCAAAAACTTCAGCGACTCGCGCTCCCGTCTCCATTACCTCGTCGTGAT
>JANOGL010000233.1:0-15030 GCA_031405985.1 Acidobacteriota bacterium
AGTCGAGATGGTCATGCCGGGCGACAACATCCAGATGGAGATCGAGCTGATCGCTCCGATCGCTATGGAAAAAGGCCTCCGCTTTGCAATCAGAGAGGGCGGTCGCACAGTCGGTGCCGGCACCGTCGCAGAGGTCGTGGAATAACGAGTTATGTTGAACGAAAAGATTCGCATCAAGTTAAAGGCTTACGATCATCGCGTGTTGGACCAGTCAACCGCCGAGATCGTTGACACGGCAAAACGTACAGGAGCAAGGATCGCGGGGCCGATTCCTCTGCCGACCATAAAAAATAAGTGGACGGTTTTGAGATCGCCGCACGTCGATAAAAAGTCACGTGAGCAGTTTGAGATCAGAACGCACAAACGGTTGATGGACATTCTCGACCCGACCGCCGAAACCGTCGATGCGTTGATGAAACTTGATCTGCCGGCCGGTGTTGATGTTGAGATCAAGGCGTTTGGGAAAAGCTAACTGATTTTAGATTTTAGATTTTGGATTGTCGATTCGCTCCGCGATTCCGCAACAATCCAAAATCACAAATCCAAAATCCGAAATCGAAATATATGATTAGCGGAATCATTGGAAGAAAATTGGGCATGACGCAGATCTTTGCCGAAGATGGCACGGTAACTCCGGTTACGGTCATCAAAGCAGGGCCGTGCGTCGTTGTTCAAACAAAGAGCGTTAGCGGCCGCGACGGTTATAACGCCGTGCAACTCGGCCTCGTTGAAGACAAGCCGGTGCGTTTGAAAAACGTTTCGAAGCCGCTGCAAGGCCACTTTGAAAAGACTGGCGGCGGGCTTCCGCCGACGCGCGTGTTGAAGGAAATTCGTCTCGCCGGCGAGCCTGATGCCGCAATCGGCGATCAAATAAAGGCTGATATTTTTGCCGACGGCGACAAGATTGAAGTGGTTGGTAAATCAAAAGGACGTGGCTTTGCCGGTACGATCAAACGGCATAACTTCAAACGCGGGCCTGAGTCGCACGGTTCGATGAACGTCCGTGCACCAGGGTCAATCGGCCAGTCGGCTTATCCATCGCGGGTTATCAAGGGTACGAAATCGTCGGGTCACATGGGTGACGCCAGGGTGACTGTCAGAGGCTTGACGGTCGCAAAGGTCGATATAGATAACAATCTTTTGATGATCCGCGGCGCGGTGCCGGGAGCGAATGGCAGCCTCGTTGTTGTAAGGAAATCATAGTTCAAAAGTTAAAAGTTTAAGGTTCAAAGTCAAAACTTTGAACTTGGAACTTGAACCCTTGAACTCGAACGGAGTGAGAAATTATGCCTACCGTAAAGGTTCGCAATTTGAAGAATAAAGAGGTCGGCGAAGTTTCGCTGTCCGATGCCGTGTTTGGCGTCGAGCTGAACGAATCGCTGATTCACGCCGCGGTGATGAACTATCGTGCGAATGGCCGAAGCGGAAATTCGGCGACAAAGACGCGTGGAAACGTTTCAGGATCGGGGCGCAAGCTTTGGAAGCAAAAGGGCACGGGGCGTGCGCGCATTGCATCGCTTCGCTCGCCGCTGTGGAAAGGCGGTGGTAATGTTCACGGGCCGCAGCCGCGTGATTGGTCGTATCAGATGCCAAAGAAAATGCGCCGCGGCGCATTGCGTTCGGCTTTGTCGGAAAGATTGCGCGAAGGGAATTTGATCGTCGTCGACGAGCTTGGTTTCAAGGCGCCCAAGACGAGCGAATTTCTCGGTGCGATGGACGGCCTCGGTTTGATCGATAAAAAGACGCGTACTAAGACGCTGATCGTTGATTCGCTCGATAACGCCAATCTGGTGCTTTCGTCGCGTAACGTCGAGAAGACAAAGGTCACGAACAGTTTTGGTCTTAATATTTACGACATCATCTATCACGAAAAACTCGTGATCTCAAAAGCGGCTGTCGCGGAACTTAACGATCTACTCGATCCAAAACGCGAGGGCATTAAAGAAGAGAAAGCGGCTTCAGCCGAAAAACCGAAAGCAAAGAAAGCGGCCGAGCCAAAAGCTAAAAAGGAAGCTGCCGAAGCAGTTGAGGAAAAGCCGCGAAAGGCTCCGGTAAAGAAGGTGATTGAAGACGAAGGCGACATTCTTGAGATCGGTAAGGAGGGCGACGCCAAATGAGTAAGTTGAGCGTTTGGGATATTTTGAAATCGCCGGTCGTCACCGAGAAGAGCGTGATCTTGAAAGAAGATTCGTCGGACGAGGGCGGCAATCGTAAGGCCGGACAGGTTTTGACGTTTCGCGTCGATACCAAGGCGAATAAGACCGAGATCAAAGGTGCGGTCGAAGAGATCTTTAACGTAAAGGTCGCGCAGGTGCGCACCGTTCAATACGAAGGAAAGACGAAACGTCGCGGGCGTATCGAAGGACGCAAAGCTGCTTTTAAGAAAGCTTACGTAACCTTGCGAAAAGGCGAGCCGATGGTTGATTACGCCGAAGCAATCTAGCGATTTTGGATTTTAGATTTTGGATTTTAGATTGAAATCCAAAATCGGAAATCAAAAATCCAAAATAGAATTATGGGAATCAAAAGATTAAAACCGACTTCACCGGCACGGCGATATCAGACTTATCTGACGCGTGACGAGTTGACGCCGGGAGCGACACCCGAGAAATCGTTGCTCGAGGCCAAGAAGCGAATTTCTGGACGCAACAGCGACGGCCGAATTACGATCCGTCGACGCGGCGGCGGCCATAAGCGCCATTACCGGATCATCGATTTCAAACGTGATAAAGCGGGCATTCCGGGCAAGGTCACTCAGCTTGAGTACGATCCTAATCGTTCGGCACACATCGCTTTGATCACGTATCTTGACGGCGAAAAGCGATATATTCTTGCACCCCTCGGATTGACGGTGGGAACGATGATCTTGAGCGGCGAAGAGGCCGATATTTTGCCGGGAAACGCACTGCCGATCACGAATATTCCGTTGGGAACGCAAGTGCACAACATCGAGATGAGGCCCGGCAAGGGCGGTCAGATGGTGCGATCAGCCGGCGGCTTTGCACAGATCGTCGCGAAGGAAGGCGATTACGCGCAGCTTCGAATGCCGTCAGGAGAGGTTCGCAAAGTTCCGGTCGTCTGCATGGCGACAGTCGGGCAGGTCGGCAACACCGAGCACGAAAATGTTTCGCTTGGTAAAGCCGGTCGCAACCGCTGGAAAGGCAAGCGGCCGAAGGTTCGCGGAGTTGCGATGAATCCGGTCGATCACCCGCACGGTGGCGGTGAAGGCAAAACGTCGGGCGGCCGTCATCCTGTAACGCCTTGGGGCCAGCCGACACGCGGTTACAAAACGCGCCGCAATAAACGCACGAGCGATATGATCGTGAAAGATAGGAGAAGGAAATAATGCCACGCTCATTGAAGAAAGGGCCGTTTATTGACCTGAGCGTACAAAGGACGCTTCGTCGGATTTTGGACGGCGGGCCAAAGCCGCCTGCGATCAAGACTTGGTCGCGACGCTCGACGATCACGCCGGACATGGTCGGTTTGACATTCGGCGTTCACAACGGCAAACGGCACATTCCGGTTTTTGTGACCGAGAACATGGTCGGCCACAAGCTTGGTGAGTTTTCGCCGACGCGAATGTTTAAGGGACATCCGGGAACGAAGGCCGAGAAGATGGCAAAAAGAAAGTAGTCAGTAGTCGGTTGCCAGTTGTCAGAAAAGACAACCTCTGATAACCGACAACCGACAACCGACAACTGTTATGGAAGCTGTAGCAAAAACAAAATATCTGAAAGGCAGTCCGCGAAAGACGCGGCTCGTGATCGATATGATCCGAGGCGTAAATGTTTCGCGTGCTTTGTCGATACTGAAATTTACGGACAAGCGAGCCGCTCAGCCGATCGCTCAATGTTTGAGTTCGGCGATCGCGAACGCCACTTTCAAGGCCGAGCAGCAGAACATCGCAATCGACCCGGACGATCTTTGGGTAAAGACTTGTTTTGTCGATATGGGCCCGCACAAGAATCGCAGTCGCATGCGCCCCGCTCCGCAAGGCCGTGCGTATCGCGAGCAGCGTCATTATTGTCACATCACGATCGAGGTGACGAGCGACGACAAGCCAAAGACTGAAAAAGAATTAAAGGCCGAAGCGGCGAAGGCAAAGAAGGCCGCCACGGGTGGAAAGGTAAAAGGAAAGAGCCAAACGGCAAAGCCGGCGGCGAAGAAAGAAGCAAAGAAAGCCGACGACGCGAAACCGGTTGAGGAAATTATCGAAAATAAACCGGTTGAAACTTTTGAGACGCCGGACGTAAAGGCCGAGATTGAATCTGCCAAGGCTGATGCAGAGGTTGCGGATGCTAAGAATGTCGAGACTCAGACGACGGCTTCGCTAAACGAGACAAAACGGGCTGACGAAAAACAACAAGACATCAACGAGGAGTTGGAGCGACAGTAAAGGTATTTTATGGGACAAAAAGTTCATCCATACGGCTTTAGAGTCGGTTACAACAAAGACTGGCATTCGCATTGGTTCGCCAAACATGAGTTTGCCCAGTTTCTCGCAGAAGATCTGCAGCTCAAGCGGGACCTCAAGAAAAAATTCGCGGGCGGCGGCGTCTCGCACATCGATATCGAGCGTGCGGCTGCAAGGTTGAAGATCGTGATCTACACCTCGCGTCCGGGCATTATCATCGGCCGCAAAGGCTCGGAGATCGACAAGCTCCGCGAAGACCTGGCGCGAAAAACTGGCCGGGAAGTAATGATCTCGATCCTTGAGATCAAACATCCTGAACTGAACGCCCAGCTTCAGGCCGAGAAGATAGCTCAACAGCTTGAGAAGCGCATCGCGTTTCGCCGTGCGATGAAAAAGACAATGGAGGAATCGCAGCGTTTCGGTGCACAGGGAATTAAAGTGATGATCGCCGGTCGCTTGAACGGTGCTGAGATCGCGAGAACCGAATGGTCGCTGCAAGGCCGCCTGCCGCTACATACGCTGCGTGCAGATATTGACTTTGGATTTGCCGAAGCACTCACGACGTTTGGAATCATCGGGGTGAAAGTTTGGATATATCGCGGCGAGATTCTCGATCCGAATGCTTCGATGGCACGCGGAACGACGACCGATCCGATGAACGAAGTTAAAGTCGAGCGCGGTGCGATGCGTGATCGCCGTCCACGCAGAGACGACAGAAGATAGTGAATAGTGAGCAGTGAACAATGAACAGTTAAGAAAGAATTTTTTCTGACCACTGACAGCCGATTACTGACTACTGGAGAGAAATTATGTTGATGCCTAAAAAGGTCAAGCACCGACGAGTGATGAAAGGCCGCATGCGCGGTAAAGCGACGCGCGGCGAGAAGCTCAACTTTGGTGACTTTGGCTTAAAAGCATTGGAAGCGGGTTGGATCACCGACCGCCAGATCGAGGCGGCTCGTATCGCGATGACGCGTCACGTCAAACGCGGCGGCAAGATCTGGATTCGCATGTTCCCGGACAAGCCGATCACGAAGAAACCGGCGGAAACGCGTATGGGTTCGGGCAAGGGAGCTCCAGATCATTGGGTGGCCGTCGTAAAACCGGGACGCGTGTTGTATGAGATACAGGGCGTCGATATGGCTTTGGCTAAAGAGGCCTTTATGTTGGCCGCGCAAAAGCTGCCGATCAAAACAAAATTTGTTTCGCGGGCAGACCTCGAAGGAGGCATTGTTTAGAGATGAAACGCAAAGAACAGATTGACCAGCTTACCGCGATGAGCGTCGAGGAATTAAAAGATCAGGCCGACGCGCTGAAAGAGTCGCTCTTTAGGCTGAAGTTTCGCAAACAGCTCGGCATGGGCGAGGTCGTTAAAGATATTCGCCGTGAAAAGAAGACGCTCGCGCGTGTTTACACGCTGCTGAATAACAAGAAAGCCGCGGCGGAAGAGGCGAAAGCCTAAAAGTTGAGATATATAAATGCCAACTAAGAAAGAAGAAATTGAGACGACCGAAGCCGTGACCGAAACGCCGGCTGAAGCTGTTGTCGAAGAAAAACCAAAAAAAGCCGCGAAGGCCGAAGCGTCGAAAGCAGCGGCAGAAAAGTCGGCTGATTCAACCGGCGACAAGAAGGTTCACAAACGAGCTGAGCGCGTCGGGATCGTCGCTTCGGACAAGATGACAAAAACAGTTACGGTTCGGGTCGACCGTCTCGTTAAGCATCCGGTCTATCGCAAATATATTAAGAAGCGAAAGAAATTTATGGCACACGACGAGATGGGTGCAAAGATCGGCGACAAAGTGAGAATCGTCGAGACGCGTCCGCTATCGGCAAGAAAACGTTGGCGTGTGGTTGAGATTATTCAGAAAGCAGAGCTTTAAAGTTTCTAGTTTCTGGTCTTTGGTTTCGCGTTGAAACTAGAAACCAGAAACGCGGAACTAGAAACGGAGATAGTTATGATTCAGATGCAGACCTCGTTAGCGGTCGCAGACAATTCGGGAGCGAAACGCGTTGTGATGATAATGCCTGTCGGTGGTTCGACGGCGAAGATCGCTCGGCTTGGCGACACGATCAAGGTGACTGTGAAAGAAGCTTCGCCGGACGGCACTGCGAAAAAGGGCAAGGTTTATAACGCGGTAATCGTGAGGACGAAAAAGGAAGTTCGCCGCAAGGATGGCACGTATATTCGCTTTGACGAGAACGCCGCGGTTTTGATCAAGGATGACGGAACGCCGGTAGGAACACGCGTGTTCGGTCCGGTGGCTCGTGAGCTGCGCGAAAAGAATTTTATGAAGATCGTGTCCTTGGCGCCGGAAGTCATATAAGAGGCAAATACGAATTAGCAATTACGAATTAAGGAAATGAGAACGGGTAAACCAGCAAATAGTAGAATCAAGCGCGGCGACCAGGTCGTATTTATTGCGGGCAAAGAGTATAACCGCTACGACAGTAAAGGCTCTCGTCAGCCGTATCGCGGTAAAGTTATCGCCGTCGATGCACGTAACGCAAAGGTCAAGGTTGAAGGCGCGATGATCGTCAAGAAGCACGTCAAGCCTGTTCCGCAGCTTAACCGCGAGGGCGGAATTAAAGAACAGGAAGCTTGGGTGAGCGTTTCGAATGTAGCATTGATCGATCCCGACACGGGCAAGCCAACGCGGGTGAAGTACGAGATGCGCGACGGTAAGAAAGTTCGCGTCGCAAAGAGCGGCAATTTAATTCCAGAGAACGCCTCGTATAAGCGCGAAGACAAAAAGACGGTTGACGACGAAGCTCCAGCCGAAGTTGAAACGAAAGAAGAAAAGTAGTTTCCAGAGTGTAGTTTTTGGTTTTCTGTAAAGAACCGGAAACGTGAAACCAGGAACTCGAAACTTTATTGAAATGGCTAGATTAAGAGAAAAATACAAAAACGATATCGCTCCGGCGCTCGCAAAAGAGTTCGATATCAAGAACCCCATGGCGATCCCTAAGATCGAGAAAGTCATCGTCAACATGGGTTTAGGGGAGGCGTCGGCAAACGCGAAGATCCTTGATGTCGCGACAGAAGAGCTGAAAACGATTACGGGCCAAAAGCCGGTAATTACAAAGGCGAAAAAGTCGATAGCGGCTTTTAAGCTGCGTCAGGGAATGGCGATCGGCACGATGGTCACGCTTCGCGGCGCGAGGATGTATGAGTTTCTCGACCGGCTAATCTCGGTTGCGCTGCCGCGTGTGCGTGACTTTCGCGGCGTGTCTGGCAAATCGTTCGACGGACGTGGAAATTACACGCTTGGTATTCGCGAGCAGCTGATCTTTCCGGAGATCGATTTTAATAAGGTCGATAAGACGCGAGGTATGAATATTTCGATCGTCACGACCGCTCGTAATGATGATGAGGCACGTTCGCTTTTGAAAGCGCTCGGCATGCCGTTTCGGCAATAGTTTCGAGTTTCTGGTTTTTAGTTAAGATCAGTAAAAACTTGGAACGAGAAATAATAAACTAGAAACTTTTAGAGTTTATGGCAAAGATAAGCAAAGTAGTTCATAACAATCGTCGCAAAGAGAAGGTCAAGCTCTACGCTGAGCGTCGTGCTGCGGCGAAGAAGATAATCAACAGCCCGAAGTCGACGCCCGAAGAAGTCGATGCGGCGGTGTTCAAGCTGCAAAAGATGCCGCGTGACGCTTCACCATCGCGTGTGCGTAATCGATGTTCGCAAACTGGACGCTCGCGTGGGTTTCTGCGTAAGTTTGGCGTCTCGCGCATCGCGCTTCGCGAACTGGCACTTGAAGGGCAGATTCCCGGAGTTGTTAAGTCGAGTTGGTAATTAGTGTTTTTTTTGACGGAGTAAGTAAGAATGACAGATCCAATAGCCGATATGTTGACGCGAATCCGCAATGCGATTGCGGCTGGTCATCAGCGTGTTGACATACCGGGCTCAAAATTGAAGATGGAAGTCGCCCGAATTTTAAAAGAAGAGGGCTACATAAACAGTTATCAGTCGAAAGGCGAAGGCGTGAAATATATGATTCGCGTAAATCTTCGCTACGATGCGCGAGGAACGTCGTCGATCACGCATTTGTCGCGCGTGTCGCGACCGGGACGGCGCGTTTATGTCGGCTCAGAAGAAATTCCGAGAGTGCTCGGCGGTTACGGTGTGAACATCGTTTCGACATCGAAAGGTTTGATGAGCGGCCGTCAGGCACGCAAAGAGCACGTCGGCGGCGAGATATTGGCGGAAGTTTATTAAGAGTGAACAGTGAAAAGTGCATAGTGAATAATTTTCACTCGTCACTTAGCACTCGTCACTCGTCACTAAAATATATGTCACGAGTTGGAAAAAAACCGATAGCGATACCGTCAGGCGTGACCGTGACGATTCACGATTCGGAGATGGAAGTTAAAGGCCCCAAGGGCACGCTGAAGACGCCGATTCCGGCGGGCGTTAGCTTTAAGCAAGAAGAAGGGACGCTCACCGCGACGCGCGCAGGCGACGATAAAGCCGCGTTTCACGGCCTTGCTCGAGCGCTTGCAAACAACGCAGTTGTTGGTGTGACCGAAGGATTTTCGAAAAACATGGACATCGTCGGTGTTGGTTACAAGGCTGAAGTGCAGGGAACGAAGATCGTGTTTGCGCTCGGCTATTCGCATCCGATCGAGTTTCCGCTGCCGGATGGCATCGAAGCAAAAGCCGAACGTGACAACACAAAAACGTCGATCAACCAGTATCAGACGACGATCACTCTGAGCGGCATTGATAAGCAAAAGCTCGGCCAGGTTGCAGCCGAGATGAACCGTCTACGCAAGCCCGACGCTTACAAGGGCAAAGGCGTGCGTTACGCGGATAAGTTTTACAGGTTGAAGCCAGGCAAGACTGGTAAATAGTTTCTGGTTTATAGTTTCTAGTTTCTAGTTAGATTTGAACTAAGTTGAAACGAGAAACTTGAAACTCGAAACTGCTAAGAATATGGGACAGAAAAGCAGAGCAGATATACGGCAGGGCGTTCACAGCCGAATTCGCAAGAAGGTTCGCGGCACCGCGGCCAGGCCTCGATTGGCGGTGTTTCGCAGCGTGAGTCACATTTACGCGCAGCTCATCGACGACGGCAATGGTAAAACTTTGGCCAGCGCTTCGACGACCGAAAAGGCGCTCGGACTCAAGAGCGGCGGCAATGTGGAAGGTGCAAAGGGCGTCGGCAAGGCAATCGCCGAGCGTGCGAAAAAAGCTGGCATCGAGAGCGTGGTCTTCGATCGCGGCGGTTACGTTTATCATGGCCGCGTCAAAGCGTTGATCGATGCGTCGCGCGAAGCCGGTCTTAACAAACACGAGGCGGATACAAAACCGGCAGAGGAAGAAAAGCAAAAGAGTGATGAATAAGCAGAAAATAGCTCCGGGCGGCCTTATCTTAAAGGATCAGCTAATATCGATCAATCGCGTGACCAAGGTCGTAAAGGGCGGTAAAAATATGTCGTTTGCGGCGCTGGTCGTTGTTGGCGACGAGGCCGGTCATGTTGGTTTCGGTACGGGTAAAGCAAAAGAGGTGCCGAACGCGATCAAGAAAGCGGTCGAGGCTGCCAAAAATAATTTAATTCGCGTTCCGCTGATAGATGGAACTTTGCCGCACGAACTTATCGGCAAGTACGGCGCGGGCCGCGTGCTTTTAAAACCGGCAGCCGAGGGAACAGGCGTTATCGCCGGCGGCGCCGTGCGGGCGGTTTTGCAGAGCTTAGGCGTACACAATGTACGAACAAAAATCCTCGGCTCGAACAATGCCCACAACGTCATTCGCGCAACATTTGACGGCCTGACGAGAATGAAGGATCCGCTCGAAGTCGCGAGATTGAGAGGAAAGCAAATAGAAGAACTAATGTAAGAGTCTATTGAGTTCATTGAGAAAAGGATAAACACCCAACAGACTCGATAGCTCCACGAACTCAAAGAACTGACTGTTATGGCAAAGAAGACAGAGACAAAAGGCGGCGAGATCAAGATCCAATATTATCGGAGCATGATCGGTTACGCGCAAAATCAGAAGAATATTATTAAGAGCCTTGGCATCACCAAGCTCAATCAGGTGATTTCGCGGCCCGACTCGCCCGCCACCCGTGGCGTGGTCGCAAAGGTGCCGCATCTTTTGAGAATCGTGGAATAGTGTCAGTAGCCCGCACGTGAGTAAGGGCTCGACAATTACAAAGTAGCCCTTACGAACGTGCGGGCTACGGACACAAAGTTATGGCTTTAGCACTAAACAATTTACATCCGGCACCGGGTTCGACGCATAAGAAAAAGCGTATCGGACGCGGCCCTGGTTCGGGCCTTGGTAAGACTGCAGGGAAAGGACACAAAGGTCAGAAATCGCGTTCGGGCTACAGCAGCAAGCGTGGATTTGAGGGCGGGCAGATGCCTTTGCAGCGTCGTCTGCCGAAGCGCGGCTTCACTAATATTTTCAAAAAGCAGTGGATCGAGATTAGTCTTGCCAAGATCGACGAGAACTTTAAGTCGGGCGACGAAGTAACGCCTGAAATCTTGCACGAACGCGGTCTCATCAAAAAGGCGAAGCACGATCTCGTCATTTTGGGTAACGGCGAAATTTCAAAGTCGCTGAACATTTCGGCGCATCGTTTTACCAAAACCGCAAAAGGAAAGATCGAAAAGGCCGGCGGCTCGGCAACGGCAATCGTTAAATCGGTCGAAGCAGCAAGCTAACTCGCATTTTTATGGAGAAGTTTTTTAACGCCATCCAAAACATGTTCAAGATTCCTGAGCTCAGGAAGAGGGTTCTCTTCACGCTCGGGTTGCTGGCGGTGTATCGGTTGGGAGCTCACATTCAAGCTCCGGGCATTAATAGCGCGCAGCTTGAGCGGGTTTGGAGCGAAGTCGCGGGAACTCTGCTCGGCGTGCTTGATCTTTTCTCCGGTGGTAACTTTCGCACGATCTCGGTTTTTGCGCTCGGCGTGACGCCCTACATTACTGCGTCGATCATCATGCAGCTTCTTCCGGTACTTTCACCGGCGATGAAAAAAATTCAGGAAGAAGGTGAGGTCGGCCGTCAAAAAATGAATCAATGGACGCGCTACTCGACCGTCGTTCTCTGTGCGGTTCAAACGTTTTTTGTCGCGACATGGCTTTCGCGAAATAACATTATCGCGGGCACGTGGTGGGCGACCGCGATGGTCGTCATTACGCTCACGACCGGCACGATCTTCGTAATGTGGCTCGGCGAACAGATCACCGAACGCGGCATAGGTAACGGAATTTCGCTGCTCATATTTGCAGGTATCGTGATCGGTCTGCCGCGTGGTTTGCAGCAGGTTTCGACACGAGTCGGTTCGGGCGACACGTCGCAGATAATCGGCGTTGTCTTTCTTGTTGCGATTATGGTCGCGTTGATCGCGTTGATCGTTTACGTCGAATCTGCGCGGCGAAACATCGCTATCAGCTACGCCAGCCGCCGGGTTGGAAGTCAGACTTTTCGCGGCCAAGAGACTAGCCTGCCGCTCAAGATCAACATGGGCGGCGTTATCCCCGTGATTTTTGCATCGTCGGTTTTGGCGATGCCGCAGACTTTGTTCTCGGCATTTCCTGCGGATCCGAACCAACCTGACTCCGCTTGGTCCAAAGTGTTTAACTTTTTCCAGCAGTTTCACGGTGGAGATCCTTACTACGAACTCGTCTTTCTGTCGTTGATCGTTCTGTTCACTTTCTTTTACATCACGATCATATTCAATACGGACGAGGTGGCTGACAACCTTCGCAAGCATGGCGGCTTTATCGCGGGAATTCGTCCGGGTGCGCCGACGGCGGATTATTTGAATTCGATATTGACGAGGCTGACAACGGTCGGTGCGTTATATCTTGCTTTCGTTGCGTTTGTCCCGCAGCTTCTTCTTAGCGGTTTTAAAGTTGGCCGCCTGCCGTTTATCGGGCCGTCGGTTGATAACTTTGTGATGTCGACTTCAGGTCTTAGTTGGATACCGACCGGTCTCGGTTACGAGTTTTTCTTTGGCGGCACGAGTCTGCTGATTCTCGTCGGTGTCGCGATGGATACGGTGGCGCAGGTTGAAGCACAGCTTGTGATGCGAAATTACGAAGGCTTTCTAGGTGCCGGCTCGCGACTTCGCGGACGCCGGGCTTAAAAGAGATCGCCACAGAGGACACAGAGAGCGCGGAGGGAAGCTTTTTTCTCTTTTAACTTCGGTGTCCTCTGTGGCTATTAGATTTAGATGGATAAGATCGTTGTTTTGATAGGGGCTCCGGGAGCGGGTAAGGGTACACAAGCTCGGTTATTGCAGGAGCGTCGCGGAATTCCGCAGATCTCAACGGGCGATATGTTTCGCGAGATGAAAACGCTCGACACTCCGCTCGCGCAAGAAGTGCAGGAGATCATGGCGTCCGGCAAACTAATCTCGGATGATCTGACGTACAAAATTGTTCGTGAACGAACATCAAAAGACGATTGCAACGGAACGTATCTTCTCGACGGCTATCCGCGAACCGCGGTTCAGGCCGAACAGCTTGAGGAGCTTGCGAAGGAGCAGGGCAAGGAGATTCAGGCAATCGAGGTCGATGTTTCGCAAGACGAGTTGACGAAGCGGCTAACAGGCCGTCGTTTGTGTCCGGTGTGTGGCGAGATTTACAATATCTATTCGAAACCGCCCAAAAAACAAGGTCTTTGTGACGGCCACCCTGACGCAAAACTCGAGCATCGCGCAGACGACTCTCAGGAGAAAGTCAAAGTTCGTCTCGAAACTTACGATGAACTGACAAAGCCACTGCTCGATTACTACGAAAAGACCGAGCGGCTGAAAAAGATCGACGGCACACGCGAGATCGAGGAAATTTATCGCGAAATAGTTGAGTTGGTCTAGTCGAATCGGCTCCGTCTTTAGCAGAAGAATGATTATCGCAAAATCCTCAAAAGATCTAGACAAGATGCGAGCCGTCGGCGAGCTGATCGCTGAGGTGCGCGAGGCTCTGCGGTCGATGATTAATCCGGGCGTTTCGACGATGGATTTGAACAACGCGGCGGAAAAAATGATTCGCGACGCAGGTGCGAAACCGACGTTTATCGGTTATCACGGCTTTCCGTACGCGATCTGCGCGTCGGTCAATCACGAGATCGTTCATGGATTTGCAAAGAATGAGCCGTTGATTGACGGGGACATCGTCTCGCTCGATATGGCGGCGACGTTTGACGGCTTTGTCGGTGACACGGCGATGACGTTGCCGGTTGGCGAGATCGATGACGAGCTAAAACAGTTGATTCGTGTCACCGAAGAATGCCTCGATCTAGGCATCGCGGCGGCTCGGGTTAATAATCGAGTCGGCGACATTAGCTGGGCGATTCAGCAGCATGCTGAGAAATTCGGTTATGGCATCGTTCGCGACTACACAGGTCACGGCATTGGGCGAAATATGCACGAAGCCCCGCAAATACCGAATTATGGGCGTGCCGGAACAAAGGAGAAGATCCGAGCGGGTTATTGCTTTGCGATTGAGCCGATGCTCAACCTCGGCACACACGAGACGCGGACTTTGAGCGATAAGTGGACGGTTGTGACGCTCGATGGCAAGCCTTCGGCCCATGCGGAGCACACTTTGGCGGTGACAGCCGACGGGCCGGAGATCTTGACGCTCACAAAAGAGCAAAAACAGCAGCAAAAGATGGCTGCCGCGACTTGAAAACATTGATTTATCGAGGTAATATCAATAGTTTGCCCAGCCGTTCAGCAAGCTGGCTTAGAGCGGATGTCTAAGGAAGAAGCGATCGAAGTCACTGCCACCGTGCTGGAGACATTGCCGAATGCGATGTTCAAGGTTGCCGTCGACGACAATAACCACGAGGTTTTGGCTCATATTTCGGGCAAAATGCGTAAGAATTTTATTCGCATATTGCCGGGCGACAAGGTTCTTGTCGAGCTTTCGCCCTATGACTTGGGTCGCGGGCGAATAACATATCGCTATAAGTAATGAATGGTGGAATTAGATCGTGAATGGAAAAAAGCAGTTCCGATCTATTCGCTATTGACGATTTACGGGAGTTTTGAGATGAAAGTAAGGCCTTCAGTAAAAAAGATGTGCGATAAATGCAAGATCATTCATCGCAAAGGCGTGGTGCGGGTAATCTGCGAAAACCCGAAGCATAAACAGAGGCAAGGATAACGAATTATGGCTCGTATAGCAGGGGTTGATTTACCACCCAACAAAAGGGCACAGATCGGGATGACTTACATCTACGGCGTAGGCAAATCGCGTGCGACTGAAGTTCTCGGTCAAGCCGGTATTGATGTTAATACCAAGATCAAGGACATCAGCGAGGACGATCTTAACAAGATTCGCTCGATCCTCGATGCCGAAGGCGATGTCGAGGGCGATCTCCGTAAGCGCGTTCAGATGGACATCAAGCGGCTGATGGATATCGGCTGCTATCGCGGTCTGCGCCATCGTCGCAGTCTGCCGGTTCGTGGACAACGCACCAGCACAAACGCACGCACACGCAAAGGTCCGCGCAAAGCGGCCGTGGCTAAGAAGAAAGCTCCGGGTAAGAAGTAGTTGCCGGTTGTCAGTAGTCAGTTGTCAGAATTTGCTGACTTGCTGACAACCGACAACTGATAACTGACAACTGTTTAAGAATATGGC
>JANOGL010000258.1:0-2466 GCA_031405985.1 Acidobacteriota bacterium
CGGCGATGCCGCCGGCGTTATCAGCGATCGGCCCGAATGCATCGATCGCGAGCTGCATCGCGGTCGTAGCCATCATTCCGGCGGCGGCGATTGCCACGCCGTAAAGTCCCGCAAAATAATACGAAGCTATGATTCCGCCGGCCAATGTCAGAATTGGAATAACGGTCGATTTCATGCCAACGGCGAGGCCGCCGATGATGTTCGTCGCGTGTCCGGTCGACGATTGCTGCACGATCGAGTTCACGGGCTTTTTGCCCATCGCCGTGTAATATTCAGTTACAAAACTCATGATCGCACCGACGATAGTGCCGACGACGATCGCCGCGAAAACGCCGAGCTTCGTAAAGGTGGTCGAGCGTAACGAGATTGGCCCGTCTGGCAGCATCCACAACACGACGGGCAAGGACGCGATGACGGTCAGCAGCATCGATGTCCAGTTGCCGATGTTCAGCGCGTTTTGCACGTTTGATTTGTCGTCTTTTATTCGCACCAGCATCGTTCCGATGATCGAGAACACGATGCCGAGACCGCAGATGACCATCGGCAGAAGGATAGGTGACATGCCGCCGAACGCGTCTTTGACCTTGATCTCTTGCCCCAAAACCATCGTTGCCAAAATCGTCGCGACATACGAACCAAAAAGGTCGGCGCCCATGCCGGCGACGTCGCCAACGTTGTCACCGACGTTATCGGCGATGGTCGCTGGATTGCGAACGTCGTCTTCAGGGATGCCAGCCTCGACTTTGCCGACGAGGTCCGCTCCGACGTCAGCGGCCTTTGTGTAAATTCCGCCGCCGACACGTGAGAACAGCGCAATCGATTCTGCGCCAAGCGAGAAGCCCGTGAGAACCTCGATTGCAGTGCGAACCTGATTTGCACCGAGGTCGGCAAAGATCGCGAGAAACGCAATAAACAAACCGCCCAGACCGAGAACCGCGAGGCCCGCGACGCCGAGACCCATCACCGTTCCGCCGGTGAACGAAACTTTCAGCGCTTGTTTGAGGCTCGTGCGCGCGGCTTGTGTTGTGCGCACATTTGCTTTTGTCGCGACTTTCATGCCGATAAAACCGGCGGTCGCGCTAAAAACGGCGCCGATGATAAAGGCAAACGCGATCAGCCAATGCGAGTGAATCTGTCTGCCGTCGATCTCGTGGATCGTGCCGGAGTACGCGAGCAGCGCTGCGGTAATCACGACAAAGATGCTGAGCACCTTCCATTCAGCTTTTAAAAAAGCCATCGCTCCGTCGGCGATGTGGCCGGCGAGCTCTTTCATGTTGTCGTCGCCCGCGTCCTGCTTACTGACCCAAGCCGACTTATACCACATCACCAGCAGTCCAAAAATCCCGAGAGCCGGTGCTAAATAAATCACGTAGTTGTTCATCTGTTTCTATACCAAAGCTAATGATTATCAAATACTTACTGCGATTTAACAAATAAGGCGGGCAAATTTTTAGCCGCAGATAAAAGCAGATGACGCAGATACGAGGTTGCTTTTTATCTGCGTCATCTTCGTAAATCTGCGGCTAAAACACTCAATCGCAGCGCCATTGTCCGTTGATGCGCTTCGCAAATGCCCCGTCTGTGCCGGCGGTTCCTTGCGAGCAAATATTGCCGCGACGGCAGTCGTTGCAATAAACGAACGCACCGTCTTTCACCGGCGGACGGCCGTCGGCACCGCTGGCCCAGTCGTTTATGAGTTTGAAATTCACATTCGGGTCATACTGCATCAGACCGTCACGGATTTCGACGTTGTAACCGAACAAGTTGGGCCGGCCTTCGATCTTGTCGGCGCCTTTTCCGTCTGCAACACTGCCGGTTTGAAACATGATGCGCCCGCCCGAATAATTTGGCCGCAAAACGTTTCGTCCCGAACTGTCTTTACACCGACCGGGCAACGAATACGGGTCATAACAAAATCGATCGCCTGTCGATGTGATGGTTACAGTGGGGTCGGCCGTTATCGTATTTGGCTGGTAAAACGTTCCGCTTGAGACATAATTTAAGCGTCCTCGCAGCTCGACCGGATCGCCAAAGCCTGAATTTATCACCGTGATCGTGGTACTCGAAGCGCCGCCTGCGGGGTTTGTATAAATGCTGCGCTTGCTGTTTTCTGCACCGGAATTGATTATCGTTACACCACCGACGTAATCGATGTATAGGAATGTGCCACCGATATTCGGGCCCTGGTCGTAACCGCCGCCCCATGTTTGCTGCAGCAACATCGATCCGGTTTTTTGCAATCGAATGCCATCACCGGGTGCGTTTTTCGACGTATAGGCAAAGAAAGTATTATTAACCTGCCAGTCGGTGTTGAAAGTGTTGATCCAAATGCCTGTTTTATTGTGCATAGAGTACAGTTGATCGACTCGAACGTAATCGAATTGCCACTGATCGCACGCCTGTTCCGCCGGTTTGCAATTACGTTCGTTTACGTTGTGAACAAAAATTCCTTTCTCAAAATTTTGG